>JBJOLA010000378.1:0-3026 GCA_046045815.1 Pseudomonadota bacterium | reverse complement strand
TGAAGACCACGGTCACGACGCTATCGAGCGAGGTGGAGAAATCCAAAGGCTATATCGCGCGCGCCGAAGGGCAATCCCAGGCCGCGCTTGAAACGAGCGCGCCCAGCCCGTTTGCGCCGGTGGATTGATGGTCCCTCGCTAATGGACAGCAACACCATCCTCGCCCGTGCAGAAGACGCGCTCCGCCGCCACGGCACCGAACCACGGCTTGCCGTCCGGTTGAGAGAGCGGCGACGCGCGTCATTCTTTGGTAAGCTGAAGCGGATCATTGGCGTCGGCGCGGCGCTCGGTTTTGGACTGGTGCTGTGGGGGCTGCTGATTGGCCCCGCCGGCACAACCGGGCTGATGCTGGTGGTTCTGGCTTTCATCATTGCCGCTGTCGCGCTGATGGCCTTTCCGCGCACCCAATTGATTGCGCCCGAACCGCTGCCGACAAGCGCGCTCGCCATGCTGCCACTCCAGACTGAGGAATGGCTGGCAGGCCAGCGCCGCATGTTGCCGCCACCCGCAACCCGGCTGGTCGATTCCATCGGGCTGACGCTCGAACAGCTTGCGCCGCAGCTACAGCGGCTTGACGAAAAGGAACCGCTCGCCGCTGAGGCCCGCCGCCTGATCGCGCATGAACTGCCCGATCTGGTCAAGAGCTACGGCCAGGTTCCGCCCGCGATGCGCAAGGCTGGGATCAACGGGATCAGCCCTGATGCGCAATTGATCGACGGACTCACCGTTGTGCAAAACGAGCTTGGGCGGCTGTCAGAACAATTGGCGCACGGTGATGTTAATCAACTCGCGACTCAAGGCCGGTATTTGGAGCTCAAATATCAGGGTGACGGGGGGTAGTGACAGACGTTTTGGGCTGGACCAGCACGCCTACCGACCAGCGCAGCGACAGCCGCTGGTCACACTTGAGGCGACTATTTCTTGCGCCCGAAATCCACCGCGACAACATTTGAACCATCTTCAACCGGTACGAGCGCAGGGCGATCATTCTCGGCCGGTTCATGCGGGGCGGGGCTGGCGTCATCAGCCTGGGCCTGAAACTGCAAGGCGAAATTGACGGCGGGATCAACAAAGGCCGTCACCGCCGCGAATGGCACGATGAGATGAGACGGGATCTGATTGAAGGTCAGCCCCACTTCAAAGCCGGTATCGCTGACTTTCAGATCCCAATATTTGTTCTGGAGGACGATCGTCATTTCCTCAGGGAATCGCTCGCTCAAGCTGCGCGGGATCGAAACACCGGCAGCCTGCGTGCGAAAGGTGATGTAGAAATGATGTGCGCCGGGCAGGCCGTGCATTGCCGCCTCGCCGAGAACGCGGCCCACGACCGCGCGAAGGGCTTCCTGTACGATCTCATCATAGGGGATCAGGCTATCGGGTGCGTCGTCGCTCATGTTTCTCACCTGAACGTTACGGCTGAGCGGGTCAAGACATTGCGGTGCGCGCGCGGGGCGTTATAGGCGATCCATCATGCGCACAGGCTCAATTCACCGCAAGACCAATGAAACGTCGATAGACGTGACGGTCAATCTCGATGGCACCGGCCTTTATGAGGTTTCAACCGGCATCGGCTTTCTCGATCATATGCTCGAGCAACTGTCGCGCCATTCGCTGATTGACTTGAACGTGAAGGCGGTCGGCGATCTCCATATTGATCAGCACCATACGACGGAGGATACGGGCATCGCGATTGGTGAGGCGGTTCTCCAGGCGCTCGGCGATAAGCGCGGAATCACGCGGTATGGCAGCGCCTATGCGCCGATGGATGAAACGCTGACCCGCTGCGCGCTCGACATTTCGGGGCGGCCCTATTTCGTCTGGAAGGTTGCGCTGAATATGCCGCGCTTGGGCGAATGGGATACTGAGTTGATCGAGCATTGGTTTCACAGTTTTGCGACCAGCGCAGGCATCACGCTCCACGTCGAAAATCTTTATGGCAGCAACAATCATCATGTGGTTGAAAGCTGTTACAAGGCGCTGGCCCGCGCACTGCGCCAAGCTGTTGAGATCGATCCGCGCAAGGCTGACGCAATTCCCTCCACCAAGGGGACGCTCTAATCGTGGGCAAGACGGTCGCGCTCGTGGATTACGGCGCGGGGAATCTCCAATCGGTGTTGAACGCTTTGAAGGCAGCGGGAGCGGAGGGGGTAATCGTTACCGCTGACCCCGATGTCGTGCGCACCGCAGACCGGATCGTGCTGCCCGGTGTCGGTGCGTTCGCGCACTGTATGGGGGCGCTCGCGGCAATTGACGGGATGGTCGACGCGCTGAACGAAGCGACGGGGGTGCGGGCAACGCCGTTCTTGGGCATTTGCGTCGGGATGCAGCTGATGGCCGAGGCGGGCGAGGAGCATGGCATCACGCCCGGCCTCGGCTGGGTAAAGGGCAGGGTGAAGCCAATGGTGCCGATGGACCCCGCGCTCAAAATCCCGCATATGGGGTGGAACGACGTCGTACCGCTGCAAGGCGGCCTGATCGAACCGGGGGAAGCTTATTTCCTCCACGGCTATGCTTTCGAGGGTGAGGATGTGCTGGCGACTACGGAGCACGGCGGCACGGTCGTCGCGGCGATAGGCCGTGACAACCGGATTGGGGTTCAATTTCACCCGGAGAAGAGCCAGAAATACGGGCTGGCGTTTTTGTCGCGATTTTTGGAGTGGAAACCGTGAGTCTGATCGTCTTCCCAGCAATTGACCTCAAGGGCGGGCAGGTTGTGCGCCTGGCGGAGGGCGATATGGACCGGGCCACCGTGTATGGCAATGATCCTGCCGCGCAGGCCTTGTTGTTTGCCGAGGCGGGTTCGGAGTATCTCCATGTGGTCGATCTCGACGGCGCCTTTGCGGGCGGACCTGTGAATGCGGCGGCGGTTGAATCCATCGTCAATGTTTTTCCAGGCCATGTTCAACTGGGCGGCGGCATCCGCAACCGGGCGGCGATTGAAGGTTGGTTTGATCTGGGCGTTTCGCGGGTTGTGATTGGCACGGCGGCGCTCGATGATCCGGAGCTGGTGCGGGCGGCAGCGCGAG
>JBJOLA010000312.1:0-9363 GCA_046045815.1 Pseudomonadota bacterium | reverse complement strand
CAAGACCCCGGCTTCAGCCGCGCGCTGGCGAACGGCGGGGTGACGACACTGCAAATCCTTCCGGGTTCAGCAAATCTGTTTGGCGGGCGCTCGGTGGTGCTGAAGAACGTCTATGCGCGGACGGTGCAGGGCATGAAATTTCCCGGTGCGCCTTACGGCCTCAAAATGGCCTGCGGTGAGAATCCAAAGCGGGTGTACGGCGGCAAAGGGCAAATGCCGGCAACGCGGATGGGCAATATGGCGGTCAACCGCCAGACATGGATCAGAGCTGCTGAATATAAACGCAAGCTCGACAAGGGGGACAGCGTCACCCGCGATCTCCAGCTGGAAACGCTGGCAGGGGTTTTGTCAGGCGAAATCTTAGTTCACAATCATTGCTACCGCGCCGATGAAATGGCGCAGGTGATCGATATGGCTAAGGAGTTTGGCTACAAGATCAGCACATTCCACCACGCGGTGGAGGCTTACAAGATCGCTGATCTCCTTAAAGAAAATGGCATCTGTGCCGCGATGTGGGCGGATTGGTGGGGGTTCAAAATGGAATCCTATGATGCGATCAATGAGAATATCCCGTTGGTCCACAACGCGGGGGCTTGTGCGATTGTCCACAGTGATGATCCCAATGGTATCCAGCGGCTCAATCAGGAAGCCGCCAAAGCGCTGGCGGATGGTCGGCGGATGGGCATCAAGATTGCGGATGAAGTCGCATGGGAATGGCTGAGCTTCAACCCGGCAAAGGCGCTTGGCATCGCGGACAAGACGGGCAGCCTGAAGCCGGGCAAGATGGCAGATGTGGTGCTGTGGAATGGCAACCCATTGAGCGTCTATACGCGACCGGAGAAGGTGTGGATCGATGGCGCGATGATGTATGATGCCACCGACCCCAAGAAGCACCCGGTAAGCGATTTTGAGCTGGGCCAACCCGGCGAAGGGGATGTGAAGTGAAGCGCGTCTTATTGGCATGCGCCGTCCTGGTCAGCAGCCCCGTTTATGCGCGGAGCGTTGCCATCACTGGCGGTACAGTGGTTGTTGGCGATGGGAGCGCGCCTATCGAACATGGCACCGTGATCATCACCAATGGCCGCGTCGTGGCAGCAGGCGGCGGCATTTCCGTGCCGTCCGGAACCACAATAGTCGACGCCACCGGAAAATGGGTGACGCCAGGCATTGTCGCAGGGTTCAGTCGAGTTGGGTTGGTGGGCGTCGATGCGGTGGATGAGACGAATGACAGCAGCGGGCGATCCTCCCCGTTTAACGCGTCACTAGAGATCGCATCGTCGGTTAATCCTGATGTCGAGGCGATCAGTGTAAACCGCGCGGCGGGCGTCACCCGGGTTGTCGTTTCGCCCGATGCGTCCAATGCAATCTTTGCGGGGCAGGGTGCGGTGATCGACACGGGAGCAGACGTCGATCCGGTGACCAAGCCGCGCGCCTTCCAGTTTGTTGAGTTCGGTGAAGCAGGCGCGCGGCGCGCCGGGGGTAGCCGTCCCGCGCTTTACGCCGCATTCCGCAATGCCCTTTCCGAGGCGCTAGACTATCAGGCCGGTCGCTTGCACGATGACGCGCTTCTCAAGAGGCCGGATGCAGCGGCGCTGGTGCCCGTCGTCACGGGTAAGATCAAGCTGCTCATCCACGTCGAAAGCGCCACAGATATCCTCACGGTACTCGCGATGAAACGTGACTATCCAGCACTCGACATGGTTCTGGTGGGCGTCACGGAAGGATGGCGGGTTGCTGCGCAGATTGCCGCTGCGCATGTGCCGGTTATCGCTTCTGCTGTGAATGACTTGCCGGCCTCATTTGAAACCATTGCCGCAACACAATCCAACATTGGCCGGATGAAGAAAGCGGGCGTCACTGTTGCGATTGGTTTGATCGACGATGATGACGCACGCCAGGCGATGCACGCGGCTCAATATGCGGGGAACCTCGTTGCGCTGACGAAAGTGCCGGGTGCAATGGGGCTGAGCTGGAATGATGCCTTTGCGGCGATTACCTCAAAGCCTGCCGACGTGATCGGGATGGGTAGCGAGATTGGCTCGCTGAAAGCAGGTCGACGTGGCGATGTCGTGATCTGGGACGGGGATCCGCTCGAACTGAGTTCAGGCGTGGAGGCGGTCTGGATCGACGGGATCAGACAGCCTCTTGCGACGCGCCAAACGCGGCTGCGGGATCGATATGCCACGCCCAAAGAGGGGGCACTGCCAAAAGCTTTTGAAAGGTAGGCACATGAATGAATTGATCTGGGCGCTCATCACATTCGTGGGCACGCATTTCCTCATGTCGCACCCCCTTCGCGCGCTGATGGCGATGCGTTTTGGCACTGCGCAATTTCAAATCGTCTATTCGGTCGTGGCGCTCGCAACTTTTGTCTGGGTCGTTCTGGCCTTTCGCGCGGCACCGGTGACGGCTCCGTTGTGGGAAGCGGGCGACGGACTATGGGCGACGGCGAGTCTGTTCATGCTTGGCGGTGCGATTTTGCTGGCGGGTTCGTTCGCTGGCAATCCGGCCTTACCACGACCCGATGCAGGCAGCCTGGCCAAATCCCCGGCGCGCGGTGTCTTCGCGATCACGCGTCATCCCATGATGTGGGGCTTTGCGCTGTGGGCGTTGGTCCATCTTCTGGTCAGCCCGCAGGAAAAGGTGATCCTCCTGACGACAGGATTGGCCATTCTGGCGCTCGGCGGATCGGCGGGGCAGGACCGGAAGAAAGCAGTGGTGATGGGCGAAGAATGGCGCGATTGGGCAGGGCGCACCAGCTTCATCCCCTTTGGCAATCAGCTGGCTGGCAAGGCATCATGGTCAACAGCTTGGCCCGGTACAACAACCTTCTTGGTTGGTGTCGTCGTCTGGCTGCTGGCAACATACGCCCACCCGCTGTTCGGCGCGCCGACAGCGGGCGTGTGGCGGTGGTTAAACTAATTCCACCGCAATTGCCGTTCCTTCGCCGCCGCCGATGCAGAGGCTAGCGATGCCGCGTTTCAGTCCGCGGTTTTGGAGGGCGGCGATCAGGGTCGCGATTATCCGGGCACCACTGGCCCCGATGGGATGGCCCAATGCAGTTGCGCCGCCGTTGATGTTAACCTTTTCGGCGGGAATGCCGAGTTCCTTCATCGCGATCATCGGCACCATCGCGAACGCTTCGTTGATTTCGAACAGATCGACATCGTCCACGGTCCAGCCTGCCGTTGCCATGACCTTGCGGATGGCGGGAACGGGCGCGGAGGTAAATTTCGAGGGTTCCTGACTGTTGGTCGCCCAAGCGATGATCTTGGCTGCGACCGTCAGTCCTTGTGCTGCTGCTATGCTCTGCTTTGTTACCACGAGCGCTGCAGCACCGTCCGAAATTGACGACGCGTTGGCCGCCGTGATCGTGCCATCTTTGGCGAAAGCAGGCTTGAGCGTAGGGATTTTCTCAGGCTTGGCATTGCCGGGCTGTTCATCGATCGACACTGTTACGGTGCCGCCACGCCCAACGACATCGACCGAAACAATCTCACGGTCAAATGCGCCAGTTGCAATCGCTTCCTTGGCGCGAGAGAGGGAACGGACCGCATATTCATCCTGCGCCTCGCGAGTGAATTGATATTCAGTGCAGGTTTCCTCGGCGAAGGATCCCATCGCTCGGCCGGCCTCATAGGCATCTTCAAGCCCGTCGAGGAACATCGAATCCTTGAGCGCATCATGGCCCAACCGCGCGCCGGAGCGGTGCTTGGTGAGCATATACGGGGCGTTGGTCATGCTTTCCATGCCGCCCGCGATGACGATGTCTGAGGTGCCCGCGATGATCGCCTCGGCCGCCATCATCGCTGCCTTCATGCCAGACCCGCAAACTTTGTTAATCGTTGTCGCGCCGACAGAGAGGGGAAGGCCAGCGCCAAGCGTTGCCTGACGGGCAGGGGCCTGACCGAGCGCGCCGGGCAGGACGCAACCCATGATAACCTGATCAACATTTTCTGGCTTCACACCAGCGCGCTCAACAGCGGCGCGGATCGCCGTTGCGCCCAACTGAGTGGCGCTCACGCCGGATAGGGCACCTTGCATCCCGCCCATTGGCGTGCGCGCATAGCTGGCAATGATGATGGAATCGGTGGTCATGGTCTGGTTCCTTGAACGGTGAAATTTGATGCGTTGCACCATAGGCGTTTCGGTTGGGCTTGCCAACGGGGATGGATCGCGGCACCAATAAATCATGAACGGCCAAAGCAAACTCCATGAGAGCTGGAAAGCGCCGCTCGCGGATCAGTTTGCCAGCCCTTCGATAGCGGCGCTCAGGGCTTTCCTGTCGGCAGAAAAGACGGCGGGCAAGCAGATATTTCCAAAAGAAAGTGACTGGTTTCGTGCGCTTGATTTGACGCCGCTTGATCAGGTGCGCGTGGTAATCTTGGGGCAAGATCCTTATCATGGGCCGGGTCAAGCGCACGGCTTGTGTTTCAGCGTGTTGCCCGGCGTTCGCCCGCCGCCGAGCCTAATAAACATCTACAAGGAGTTGGAGAGCGATCTCGGGCTGGCGCGGCCGGCACATGGTTTTCTTGAGTGCTGGGCGACGCAGGGCGTGCTGCTGCTCAACAGCGTCCTGACCGTTGAAATGGGGCAGGCTGCATCGCATCAGGGGCGCGGCTGGGAGGGCTTTACAGACGCGGTGATCCGGGCGGTCAATGCACGTCCGCAACCGGTCGTGTTCCTGCTGTGGGGGGCACATGCGCAGAAGAAGGCAGCATATGTGGATGGCAGCCGCCACTTGGTGCTGAAGGCCGCGCATCCATCCCCGCTCTCGGCGCACAATGGGTTCTTGGGCTGCAAGCATTTCTCGAAGGCCAACGCCTTTCTTGTCGAGCAGGGGCAGGCCCCGATTGATTGGGCCTTGCCGCCGCCGCCGGTTGCGCCCAAGTGATGCTGATGAGCGATGATGACTATGTGTATGACGAAGACAGCGGCGAATGGATCAGTGCGGCTGACGCTAACGAAAAGGCAAACACCGGTATCGAGGTGCGCGACGCCGTGGGCAATCTACTGGCGGACGGCGATCAGGTGACGTTGATCAAAGACTTGACCGTGAAAGGCGCGGGGCAGGTGCTCAAACGTGGCACCTTAATCAAAAGTATCAGGCTGACCGGCGACGCGCAGGAAATTGATTGCCGCTTTGACGGGATCAAGGGCCTCGTCCTGCGCGCTGAATTTGTGAAGAAGCGTTAGCGTGGAAACTGGACGCACAGTCTTTCGGGTGCTTCTGGCCATCCTCTATTTGTTGGTTGGCATCGCGCATGTGCGATCCCCAGCGGGCTTCATCCAGATCACGCCAGAGTGGGTGCCCTATCCGGCGCAGGTAATCCTGATCTCCGGCCTATGTGAGATTGCGGGTGCGATCGGCTTGATGGTCCCGCGCCTCCGTTATGCCGCAGGGATCGGCCTCGCGCTCTATGCCGTGGTGGTTTTTCCGGCGAACATAAAGCACGCTATCGAGGGGATTGCGGTTGGGGGCACGCAGCTCAGCTGGTGGTATCACGCACCGCGTTTGGCATTTCAGCCGGTGTTCGTGTGGTGGGCACTTTGGGTCGGCAGGGTCATAGACTGGCCGTTTGCCGCAAAACAGAGCGGTTAAGCGAGCGCTTTCGCCGCTTCATTGACAGCACGGCCTTCGCTCGTGCGATCAACCCGGTCTGCCATATCGCGCCACACGGCTTCAGACCTGAGCGAGCGTTCCCGTACATTTTCCAGAATCGCGTCAGCAGCGTCACGCGCACATTCGTCAGCGCGGGTCAGGTAAAAGTCACGGGTAGCAGTAGCCATTTTGTAATTCTTTCAAACCGAGGGGCGGCCCCCACAAGAGAGGCCGCCCCGAGGAATTTTTAAGCAGACTGGAGATTGACGGCCGAAGCCTTGCCATTCTTGCCTTGCTCAACATCATAGCTCACGCGCTGATCTTTGTTGAGCGTGGACATGCCAGCGCGTTCAACAGCAGTAATGTGGACAAAGCTGTCCGCGCCGCCATCTTCAGGGGCGATAAAGCCATATCCCTTGTCAGCATTGAAAAATTTTACGGTTCCGATTGGCATTGAAGTGTCCTTTCACGAGGGACAGGAAACCGGCTCGCAAAAGCACGAGCCGGGAAGCCAGGTCGTGTAAAGGAAGGCGTTACGCTTGAAGGCGCTTCAAATTCCGTCGCAAGCCGACGTCAGCAGGGCAGCATATGGGCGCTATTGGTAAAAATAGCAAGCTGATCTATTATTGGCATATAGGCATCCCGCCTTGAAGGAATGCCAACATGGCGAAGTCCCAAAAGAAATCGAGCAAGGAAACGCGCAAGCCCAAAGCGGAGAAGCCCGCCAAACAGAATGCGTCAAATCCGTCGACCAAGGCGCAGTCCGTCGGAATCGTGACGATCAAAAGCTAAACGGCTTCCCCGGCGGCGGCGCCACTTGCCCACGCCCATTGGAAATTATAGCCGCCGAGCCAGCCCGTGACGTCCACGGCCTCGCCGATTGCATGGAGGCCGGGGAGGTGTTTGGCAGCCATCGTCTTCTGGTCGAGCACATCGGTGTCGATCCCGCCAATCGTGACTTCGGCCTTGGCATAGCCTTCGGTGCCGTTAGGCGTGAAGCGCCAATCGTTCAGGCGACGTCCGGCGTCGGTCAGCACCCGGTCGGGTTGATCGGCGAGATTGCCGCCCAGATTCAGCCGCCCGGCAAGGCTATCGGCAAGGCGCGCGGGCAAGCGGCTGTTAATCATGGATTTGACCGTCGCGCGCGGTGTGGCGCGTTTGGCGGATAGGAGCATCTCGATCCCGTCTTCGCCCGGCAGAAAATCAATGCCGATGCTTTCGCCGTGCCGCCAATAACTGGAGATCTGGAGAATTGCGGGGCCAGATAGGCCGCGGTGCGTGAAGAGACTGGCTTCCTCGAACAGTGTCTTCCCGCAGCGCACACGGGTGGGTGCGGCAACGCCCGAGAGATCCCGGAACAGCACATCATCCCCACCGAGCGTCAGCGGAACGAGGGCAGGGCGGGGCTCCACCACCTTCAGCCCAAATTGCCGAGCGAGATCATAAGCAAAACCGGTAGCGCCCATCTTCGGGATGCTGGGGCCGCCGGTTGCGATCACGAGTGAGGAGGCGGTGTAACCCTTGCCGCTGATCGTGGCGTGGAACTGGCCATCGCGATGGGCAACATCTGTAACGCTGCTTCCTGTCAGGATCGTCACATTCTCAGGGCATTCGCTCAGCAACATGTCGACAATCTGCCGCGCCGATCCGTCGCAAAACAGCTGGCCGAGCGTTTTCTCATGCCAGGCGATGCCGTGAACATCAACCAGCGCAATGAAATCCTGCGGCGCATAACGGCCGAGCGCAGATTTGGCGAAATGGGGGTTCTTCGAAATGAACCGGTCCGCCCGAGTGCCGACATTGGTGAAGTTGCAGCGCCCGCCGCCAGAGATCAGGATTTTCTTGCCAACCTCATCAGCATGATCGACCAGCAGCACTCGCCGCCCGCGTTGTCCCGCCTTCGCGGCACACATCAGGCCCGCCGCACCCGCGCCGAGGATGATCACATCGTAAGGAGAGCCGGTCACAGTCGGCTACATCTCGCCCCGTGCTTTGCGGAGGGCATACCATTTTTCGACATTGGCCTGATGCTGGGCGCCGGTTTCTGCAAACACATGTCCGCCAGTGCCGTCTGCCACAAAGAACAACGCACGTGTGGGGGCTGGATCAAGGACAGCGGCAATGGCGTCCTTGCCGGGGTTGGCGATCGGCCCCATCGGCAGCCCCGTCATCGCATAAGTGTTATAGCCGTTGTTGGCGTTCACTTCAGACTTAAGAATACGGCGGCCGAGCGGCTTGCCCTTGGTCACGGGATAGATGATTGTCGGGTCCGCTTGGAGCTTCATGCCCATCCGCACACGGTTCGAATAAACCCCCGCAACCGTGCGCCGTTCGCTCTCTTTGCCGGTCTCTTTCTCCACGATAGAGGCGAGGATGATCGCCTCTTGGGGCGTCTTGGCGACCGACGTCGCCTTGCGTTCCGCCCACAGCTTTGCAAGTGTTTTGGCCATCGCCGCCTGCATCCGGGAGACCACTTTGGCGCGGTCCTCCCCCTTCTGGAAGCTATAGCTATCGGGCAGGATGCTGCCCTCTGCGGGCACCGGAACATCGCCTGTCAGCAGCGGTTCGGCCATCAGCTTCTCTTGCACCATGATCGAGGGCATGCCCTGGGGGATCATCACAAGATGCTGCACGGTTTTGCCGGACTGGATGAGCGCGAGGACCTCGCCGTCGTTCATACCTGCCTTCACTTCATATTCGCCGGGCTTGATCGGATCGCCCGAACCGAAGATTTTGGCGTGACGCAGGAAGGCGCTGGCGGATGATATCGCGCCTTGATCCTCCAGCATCCGCGCTGCGGCCTTCAGGCTTGAGCCTTGGGCGACAATCACGGTCACATTCTTGTTCGCATGGCCAGAACAAGCGGCGAGAGCAAAGGCCAAAAACAGGGCCTGTACGCGCTTCACGGGTTAAATTGCCCGCAAGACGAGACTGGCGTTGGTCCCCCCGAACCCGAAGCTATTGTTGAGCACCGCTTTCACGTGACGTTTTTTGGCAACATGGGGGACGAGATCGACGCCCTCACAGCCTTCATCCGGGTTATCGAGGTTGAGTGTCGGCGGCACAATTTGATCGCGGATCGCAAGGATGCAGAATATCGCTTCAACCGCACCTGCGCCACCGAGAAGGTGGCCGATGGCGGATTTTGTGGAACTCATCGATACCGTGCTGATCGCATCGCCGAACAAGCGGCGTACCGCGCCAAGCTCAATCGTGTCTGCCATCGTCGAGGTGCCATGCGCATTGATATAGTCAATGTCAGAAGGCGTCATATTCGCGCGCTTTAGGGCCATTTCCATGGCTCTGTACGCGCCTGAGCCTTCGGGATGTGGCGCGGTCACATGATAGGCATCGCCCGATAGGCCATAGCCGATGACTTCAGCGTAAATCTTTGCGCCCCGTGCCTTGGCATGTTCATATTCTTCAAGCACAACCACGCCCGCGCCTTCGCCCATCACAAAACCATCGCGATCCTTATCGTAAGGACGGGAAGCTTTTTCGGGTTGGTCATTGAAGGTGGTACACAGCGCGCGCGCCTGAGCGAAGCCGGCAATACCGATGGGGCAGATCGTGCCTTCCGCGCCGCCCGCCAACATGACGTCAGCATCATCTAGCGCAATCATCCGTGCCGCGTCACCAATCGAATGCGCACCAGTTGAGCAGGCCGTAACGACCGCATGGTTTGGACCCATCAGGCCGTATTTAATGCTCACCTGGCCAGAGATCAGATTGATCAGCCGACCATGAACGAAATGGGGAGA
>JBJOLA010000303.1:0-8133 GCA_046045815.1 Pseudomonadota bacterium | reverse complement strand
GTGGGATATCATGATGTTCGATTGTCCGCCGTCGTTGGGATTGCTGACCCTGAACGCAATGGTCGCCGCGCAATCTCTGCTCGTTCCGTTGCAATGTGAATTTTTCGCGCTTGAGGGGTTGAGCCAGCTGCTCCAGACCGTCGAGCGCATTCGCGGGCGGTTTAACCCCGGCTTGTCGATCCTCGGCGTTGCGCTCACCATGTATGACAAACGCAATCGGTTGACTGAACAAGTGGCGCAGGATGTGCGCGCCTGCCTCGGTAATGCGGTTTTTGAAACCGTGATCCCGCGCAATGTGAGGCTTTCCGAGGCACCAAGCCACGGCCTGCCCGCGCTAATCTATGATCACCGCTGTTCGGGCTCTGAGGCCTATATGGCGTTGGCGCGCGAATTGATCGGACGGCTTCCAAAGGCGAAGATTGCAGCATGAGCGACACGGATACCCCCGCCATCCCACTCAAGAAGCGTCCCGTTGGCCTGGGCCGCGGTCTTTCAGCCTTGCTCGGTGAGATTGAGCAGGAGCCACAGGTTTCAGTCACCGGTATTGCGCCGGGTGGTATCAAGCTGGTCGATGTCAGTGATCTCTCGCCGCATCCTGATCAGCCGCGCCGCCATTTTGATGAAAGCGCGCTGGATGAGCTCGCCCGGTCAATCAACGCGCGTGGGTTGCTGCAACCGATTGTCGTGCGCGCCCATCTCGGCCACTATCAGATTATCGCGGGTGAGCGGCGGTGGCGGGCAGCGCAGCGGGCGAGAATACACCAAGTCCCTGTAATTATTAAGGAATTTACAGACAGCGAGGCCTTGGAGGTCGCGCTGATCGAGAATATCCAGCGCGAACAGCTCAATGCAGTCGAGGAAGGCGAGGCGTATCGCCGGCTGATCGAGAATTTTGGCCATAGCCAGGAAGCGCTCGCCGGGATCGTCAACAAATCGCGCAGTCATATCGCCAATCTGATGCGCCTGATCGATTTACCGGTATTCGTGCGTCAAGCGTTGGCGGACGGTATCCTCAGCATGGGCCATGCCCGCGCGCTTGTGACCTGCACTGATCCAGAAGCACTTGCGAGACAAGTGATCGACCGCAATCTGTCGGTCCGTGAAACCGAAACGCTCGTCAAGAAATCCAAAGCGGGCAGCCGACCCAAATCAACACGCGGCGGCATTATTCCTGATCCCGATCTCGCCGCTCTGGAACGGCAGTTGGGGGATCTGCTGGGCCTCAAGGTGCGGATTGCGCATCAAATCAAAACAGGCACCGTCAGCCTCCACTATTCGACGCTTGAACAGCTCGATATGATCTGCCAGCGCCTGAGCGGTGAAGCGATTTAACAAATATGCGCGGTGAAGCGATCTAAAGGGCCTCTATGTCGATCTTGAGTGATAAGTGGATTCGTCAGCAGGCGACCGAAAGCGGCATGATTGAGCCTTTTGTCGAGGCGCAGCGGCGGGACGGATGTATTTCTTACGGCCTTTCTTCCTACGGTTATGATGCCCGTGTAGCCGATGAGTTCAAGATTTTCACCAACGTCAATTCGGCAATCGTTGATCCCAAACAGTTTGATCCGGATAGCTTTGTTGACCGGAAAACTGACGTTTGCGTGATCCCGCCAAACAGCTTCGCACTGGCCCGGACGGTTGAATATTTCCGTGTGCCGCGCGATGTGCTGGTAATCTGCCTTGGTAAATCGACTTATGCGCGCTGCGGAATCATCGTCAATGTCACGCCGCTTGAACCCGGCTGGGAGGGCCATGTGACGCTTGAATTCTCAAACACAACGCCGCTTCCCGCCAAAATCTATGCTAATGAAGGGGCATGTCAATTTCTGTTCCTCAAGGGCAATGAACCGTGCGAGATCAGCTATGCAGACCGGGCCGGGAAATATATGGGCCAACGCGGTGTAACGCTTCCCAAGTTGTAGAGCCGGCGATAGGATTCAGCTTGCCGAAAGATTTATCTGTTTAGGAACTGCATATGAAAAAGATCATTATCGCTCTCGCCCTGACTGCGCCGTTTGCCGCTAGCGGGACAACCGGCTTTGCTCAGGCTGTCAAAGTGCCTGCCCCAGCGCCTGCTGGTCCCGCGGCGTTGGCAGCCCCGTCTGCGGTCGTGCTGGTTGGAAAGACATTCATGGTCAAGCAAACCACCGATGCACAAGGCCACAAGAAAAATAATCTCGTGGTGCCGACGACAGTCGTGCCGGGCGATGCGCTGGTTTTGATGCAGGAATACCGGAATCCCGGCAGCAAGCCCAACACAAATTTTGTAATCAACCTCGCGATTCCTGGTGCTGTGTCTTTCACGGGGATTGAGCAGCCTTGGGCGCTGGTTTCTGTTGATGGTGGTAAAAGTTTCGGACAGCTCGCCACCCTTAAGGCACCCAAAGGAGATGGAACGATGCGTCCGGCCCAACCCGGAGACGTCACTCATGTTCGCTGGACCTTTGCACAGCCGATCCCGGCTGGAGGCACGGGTCGGGTGATGTATTACGGCGTGGTGAAGTAGCGCCAATTTGGGCATTGCCTAAGCCGACGCCGTCATGCAGTCTGGTTCCAACGTTTTGAGGAACCCGAAAATGGCTAAAACATCGGCAGAATTTGATATCATCGTCTACGGCGCGAGCGGCTTTACCGGGCGGTTGGTCGCCGAATATCTCACCACGCGCGGCATCCAGAAATGGGCAATGGCAGGGCGGAGCGCGGCCAAGCTCGCCGAAGTCCGCGATTTGATCGGTGCACCAAAAGATGTGCCCCTGATCGAGGCGGATGCAAGTGTACCCGAGACGCTAACCGCGATGTGCAACCGCGCACGTGTGATCATCACCACCGTCGGGCCGTATCAACTATACGGTGCCGAACTGGTCGCAGCCTGTGCGGCTACGGGCACTGATTATGTCGATCTCTGCGGCGAACCGGCGTGGATGCGCGACATGATCGACGCCCATGATGCCAAAGCCAAAGAAAGTGGCGCGCGGATCACGTTCTCTTGCGGCTTTGATTCGATCCCCTTTGATCTCGGTGTCTGGTTTCTCCAGCAGGAGGCGGTAAAGCGCTTCGGCAAACCCGCGCCGCGCGTCAAAGGTCGGGTGCGCGGCATGCAGGGCGGCGCGTCGGGCGGCACCATCGCCAGTCTCACCGCGACGATGAAGGCCGCGGCAACGAGTTTACGGATCATTGGCTTGCTGAAGGACCCGTTCTGCCTCACGCCCGGGTTCGAAGGACCGTCCCAGCCTAGCGGCCTCATTCCCGCATATGACGCAGCGACAGGCACCTGGACCGCGCCATTCGTCATGGCCCCGATCAACACCAAGAATGTTCACCGGACCAACGCCTTGCTCGGCCACGCTTACGGCGCTGATTTCGTCTATGACGAGATGATGATCACCACCATCGGCGAGGCGGGCAAGGCGATGGCCGAAGCGATTTCAAAGGCCAATCCGTTCGGCGATTCCAAGCTCAAGCCCGGCGAAGGGCCAAGCAAAGAGGAGCGTGAGGCGGGTTCCTATGATTTGCTGTTCATCGGCGAATATCCCGACGGCAGCGAAGTCCGCGCATCCGTTCAGGGTGACAAAGACCCGGGCTATGGCTCCACCAGCAAGATGATTGCCGAAAGCGCGCTGACGTTGCTGGATCACCCTGAGGCGGCGGCAGGCGTCGTCACCCCCGGCGGGATCATGGCGGCACCGCTGCTCGAACGGCTTGTCGCGCACGCGGGGCTGACGTTCAGGCTGGAATAGGGGGATGAGCGGGCGCGGAATTGAGTTAACCAAATCTCAGCTCGCCCTAAATCCGCAGGCCAGAAACTTCGAGCAAATGGCCTGCCGTAGTCTCACGGAAGCCAGCGGCGTTGAGTTTGGTGGCGGTATCGGCGTCGGCGGCGCGGATCAGGAGCTGGGCGGCGTAGCTGCCGTCTTGTGCAATCCGCAGTGTGATTCGCTCCATTGCCGACGGGCTGACCAAGGGCAAGGTGACGATGCCGCGATCACAGCGCAGCTGGCCACTAAGCGCATCGCCGAGGCTGATACCTGCAAAACTGCCGGACAGCGTGATGCTTACCCGTCCGCTCGCGGTGCGGCAGGCTTTGCTGCCAAATGCAGCAGAAGCGGCGTGAAGCTCCACCACGTCAATTGGCAGCGGCGCAAACATTCCGGGGAGTGCGATGCGAGCGTTGATATCGTCAGCTCCATATCCGCTAAACTTCGCGAATAAAGTCCCGCGCCTGGCGCGGTCTCCCACCCCTTCAAACTGAAGCGCCACTTTGCCGCCGAGCAAGGACAAGGGCGACAGGCGCACCCGGAAATCACCGAGGGATACACCCCCAAAACTCACGTCCTGCAATGTGCCGCGCCAGATGCTGCCACTTGCTGTGCGGGCAGAGAGCATCGGCCCCATGAAACCAACGGCGACGCGCAAGGGGAACATCAGGATGAGCGCCGCCGCCAGCACCAATGCGAACAGCAGGATATACCGTTTGCGCATTAGCGTGCCGCTGCCTTGAACGTGGCGTCGACGCGGATCGTCGCATCGCTGTTGGTCTGGATTGCGGCGCGCTCAACGAACACGCCGCGCTTTTGCAGGGTCTCCACCCAGGCAAGGAAGGCGGGTGCCTTCGCCGACGTCAGGCCAACAATCACGCTGTCTGCCCCCACCGGATCAGCACGGGATAGCTGGAAACCAGCTTCAGATGCCGAACTAGCGACGAAAGCCGCAATCGGGCTGCCGAGTGGCACCGGAGGATTGGCTGCAATTTTTTTGAGCGCCGCGACCTTGCTGGTGATCGTAGCCAAGCTCTCGCTCGCCTGAGCCTGCCGCACACGCGCTGTGGCAAGGCCGGTTTGGATCGGACGCACGATGGCAAACCATAACAAAAGCGCGCCGAGAAATAGCCCCAATATCGAAAGCATCCGCCGTTCTCGGGCCGTCCGTTCGGCCCACCAAGTCTGGAGGGGCGCCATCATGTGCCGTGCACCTGCATCTCGACGCGCGGCTGGCCTTCGCTGCTATTGATCGGGCCGGGGCTCACGACCAGACCCATCGCGCGCATCCGGGCGGTGACGGTGTCAATGTCTGCGAGGCTTGCCGCGCGGAGGCTGACCCCCATATTGCCGTCGGCCTCAAAGCTGAGCGCGGTCAACTCAACATTGGCTGCTGCCTCAACGGCACGAGAAACGGCAGAGGCGGTCGCCATGAACCCAGCGCCGCCACCGCGTGACGCCGCCAGACGGGCGTCGAGCACTGTGCGTGCCGCCGTGCCCGAGGTGCTATCTCCGATTGCGGACTGGGCGAGAGATAGGCTCGTTGCTTCCAATATGTTGCTCGCGCGGTTGAGCCGGATGATCTCGACCAGCGGGACCATGAGGCTGATCAGTGCCAGACCTGTCGCCATCATCGCCAATTTGCGGATCGTGCTTCGGTCCATTGACCAGTCTCGCTTGCGAGCGAATTCGCCTTGCCTGAGCGACAGTTCGGGGGACGCCGTGGCGGTGATGATCGCAGCCTCAAATGCGTCGCGGTTTAATGTGGTGATCACGGCGCTACCCGTGATGATCGGCGTTACGACGGCGTCTTCGGCAAAGCCCTGTCCTTGGCCACGCAAGATCGCCTCATCGCCCGTCAGCGCACGTGTGAAGCCGTCGGTTGGCTCCGGGAGCAACAGCGGCGCGGCCAGAATCACGTCGGGATCATGGTCATCAACCCACGCCGCCACCGCCGCCCGATCAGCGACGGCGATTAGATTGCCTGAGCAGGCGATATGGAGCTGATCCATCGGCACTAGAGCATCTTCGCTGATGATCAGACGGGCAGCGGCTTGCGCTTGGGCGGGGGCCAGATCGGGCAGGTCAACCCGCTGCACTGTAACCGCATGCACTGGGGGAATAAGGATCAAAGTCTCGCCCGCGCCCCGCTCAAACCCAGCGCCCCGAGACTTCATGACGTCGTCTTGGATCAGCAGCCAGTGCGGCGCGTCTCCCAAAAATTGCACACGGCGCGCGGTCATGGTTGATCACCGTAGCTGCGGCTGATCAGCCTCGCGGGCGTGGGCCCACCGTCAATCATTGCCGTCTCGCGCAGTTCTGCCCCAGCGAGCACTATAGTCAGATCAAGCGCGAACCAGCGGGTGATGCGCTGCGGTTGGTTCAGCACCTCAGGAGAGGGCGTCACGCCAGCAAGGGCAGGAAGGCTCCAGAAATTCACCGACGTTGCATAGCCGCCCGCAGGCCGGTCGTCGATCATCTGTTTTGCGGCTTTGAGGCTGAGCTTGCCCGGGATCATCATCGCGATCAACGGGGCCTGCGCCGGCGACAGCGTGTTGATGTTGACGGGCGAGAGCGTCACGTCTGGAAGGACGCACACCCACGGCCGGATGCGGGCGTAGAGGTCGGGCGTCACTCCGGCCACAGTCTTGAGTTCGCTGGCATCGGCCATCAATGTATTCGGCGTGCGGAAGCCCGGATAGCTGCCATCCTCCGCGCCGCCCGGTTGGGGCGCGGTGTCGCTATCGATCCAGTCCGCACTCGCCAGGGCGATGGAATGCGCGTTGCCCGCCCGGACGCCGATCAAGGTCATTAACGCCTCAAACTGTGCGATCCCGGTGGGCCGCGCAGCATAGCCAGTGTCAGCACTGCCAATCACCAGAGAATTGAGGTTGAAACAATTGCCGCCGTCACCCAGCCGCGCGGTCGCGGTGCCGCCATCGATGGGGAAGGGAAGGTCCCTGCCAAACCAGCTCGCGCGGGAGCGTTGTTCAGGGTCTTGCGCGCGGAGATCGGCAATCCGGGTGCGGGCGAGGGTTTCCGCCGCATAGCCGTAGGCTCGCGCTTGATCACTTGCGGCGATGTTGGTGGTCAGCCGGGTCGAAAGCCGCAACCGTTCGAGCGAGGCCGCCGCGATCACACCAATCACCGCGACCAGCATCAGCACGGTGAGCAGGGCTGCGCCGGTTTCTTGCCGTTTTGGTGTCATCTGCCGGTGCCCACGATGAACATGCGGGTGAGAGGTGGGCCATGCTTGGGGGTGACGGTCAGTTCCAATGCGCGCGGCAGCGCGCTGGCCTGGGTCGTGTCCCACCGGTCTCGCCAGCCGTCCTTGTCGCGAAAACGCAAGCGGACCTGCGCGACGCCTGCCGCCATGACATTGGGCGTTCCGGTGGCGATGCCATCGGTCCGGTCTGCCGCCGCGCGGACAAGCTGACCGTCCACCAATCGCCATTGGACGCGTTGCAGGCCGTTGTGGGTGATGCCGCTCCCGCCCCAACCGCTCCGGATATAACTGATCAGCACATTGCTATCGCTGCGGAACGCCGGGACAGGAGCGCCACGCTCATCGCGGCTGATGCGCGGCACGACCTGCGCAAGATCGGCGCTCAACAGTGCAGACAGCCGTTCACTCGCGCCGATATCCGCAAGCCGAGCTTTGGTCGTTTCCTGTGCTTTCACGCTAAACGCCAGCAAGCTCACCCCGGCGGCGGCGATCATCCCGAAGATGAACAGCGCGATCATCAACTCTATGAGTGTGAAGCCGTGTTCGGCGGAACACCAACGGGGACCGAAGCCGTGTTCGGCGGAACACCAACGGGGACCGAAGCCTATTGAGTCGGATTTCCTCCGCTTATCCAGAGTAGAGACTGAGCTTGTCGAAGGCGCGTATCGAAGGACGGTCGGTGGTTCGAGATGGGTCTTCGGCAAGCTCAGTCCCTCCTCACCGTAAGCGGAGTTGGTTAACCCAGATACCAAAACGTGACCGAAGCCAGCAGAGCCTGTCATTCGCGCAGCCTCGCCAGACTGAGGGTGCCACCCAAACGTCCATCCTCATCGCGAACGGCGATGTCGATGCGGACGATGCGAGGGTCCGCGGTGAGCGCCGCCGTCCGGGTCCAGTGCCAGCGCCGCCCGCCGTTCTGCGTGTCACCGGCGGTCTGCCCCAGCGTCGGGATGATGGGGTCGGTGAGGGCTTCAACCGCCAGATTATTCGCGACAATCTGTCCGATAGCGCGGGTTTCGATATCACCGGTTTGTTTGAGCGTCGCCCCCTCCAGCCGGATCAACGCCAGCGCCGCCAGACTGAACACCGCGAGGGCGACCATCATTTCGATCAGCGTGAAGCCGTTTTCGGCGGAGCGCCCCACAAGACCGA
>JBJOLA010000239.1:0-4757 GCA_046045815.1 Pseudomonadota bacterium | reverse complement strand
TAAAGACGGGCATCCTCAAATTTTCAATTCATTACCGGGTCGGCCCACATCGCATCAATGGAAAGAGTGGCGTTACCCGCTACTCCGTAAACGGCAAGGAGATCAAACGGCGGGTTGGCTGGTTTGATCGCGAAGTTGCTCCGGGATTTGACGGCCTGCTAGGCCCCTTGGCAATCGACTATCCGATTGTTTCGCAGCGACTGCGCGCTCCTGTGGCAGGCGAAAGGCCCATTGTGTTCAACATGGCGAATTTTGGCTATACCGGTGTTGGCGTAGTCTTTCGGGGACGACCATTCAGCTACATTATTTTCGATCCTATCGCACCGACAACGATCATCAACGCGCCGCTTGCGAACGAGATCGCTCCACACTTGCGTGGCCATTTTGAAGGCCCGGTGCATGACCGTGTTGTTGCCTTTAATGTGAGCCGCCCTGTGCGCAATATCGAATTTGGCATACCATTCATGCTTGGAACTCCGGCACTACACATTCCTGTCCTTCGCGCGGATGTCAGGACTCTACCTGGGGAGAAGACCGGTTCGATCCCCGATCAAGACCCAGATCCAGACGAGATCATTGTCGTCGCAAACGGCAAAGCTGATAATCGTCCGCGCTACATTGTTGTTGGTGGAGATGCTTTGAGTCGCTGTTCAAGCATCAGTTTTGACAAACCGAAGCGTCAAATCACGCTCCGTTGTGCGCCGAACTGAGTGGCAGCTATCGGCTCCGCCTAGTTTAAAACCGGACAGTCAGCTCCCCCCAACAAAACAGCCCCTAAGGTTTATCCTCAGGCAGCGGCTCACCGTCATGCAGATAGGCCGGGGCCTCGATCAAGATAAACGCAATCCGCGTTGGCGCGTCGGTCACGTTGCGCCACAGATGGTTGGTGCCGCGCTGGATGATGATTCCGCCTTCGCGCACGGTGCGTTTGGCGCCGTCTTCCAGTTCGAGTTCAATCTCACCCTTCAGGACGATACCGTAGTCAATGCTGTTGGTGCGGTGCATCGGGCTTGCCTTGCCCGGCAGCATGTCCACAACACGGATGACGCTACCCTGATTGAGGGTCAGCCCAGCATCGCGCGACCGTCCGTCAGTCTCGTCATTATTGTCGGCGGGAACCGTTTCGGTCGTCCAGATCAGCAGGAAGCTCGCATCGCCACTGGGGATCAGCTTTGTCGGCGTCACATCTTCGGATTTGAACACCGCGCGACCGATGGCGTTGTGCCCGGTAACGACACGCTGGATCGGCAGAAGGCCGGAATCGCTCAGTTCGGTCATTGCAGCTCCAACTTTCGAAACTTGCCGCCCTGCATGATCGCGGAGAGGCGGGATTTTTCTTGCAGCACTTTGATGTCGGTCAAGGGATCGCCGTCAACCAACAGCAAATCCGCCAACCACCCCTGGGCGATCATGCCGACCTTCATATCCATCAACTCGCCGCCTTGCTTGGTGGCAGCGACAAGTGTTTCGGTGGGAGTGAAGCCGAATTGCTCAACAAAAATCTGCAAGTCGCGCGCGTTTTGACCGACCACATTGTAGGGAAAGCCGTAGTCTCCGCCGGGCAGCACCCGGATGCCACGCCGCTTCATTTCGGGCATCAGGCGGATCATCGCGTCCAAACCGCTACGTGCGCCCATCGCCACGGCCTCGTCTGGACCAATTCCGAACGCCTGTGCTTCGTAGCAACGCGCGTAGAGTAGGCCCGGCGCAGGGGCGACGAACAGCGAGTCACGGTTCGCCTCCAGCAGATCGAGCGCTTCCCCATCCGCATGCGTGCAGTGAAAGATTGCGCGGAACCCGGCGCGGACGGCGCGTTTGACGGCTTCGGCGGCTTGCGCATGGCACGCGAGCCACACACCCGCCTCCGCAGCCGCCGTGCCGATGGCCTGTGTCTCTTCTTCGGAATACATGAGCGTCTGCGATCCGCCGCGCTGGAATGCCTCGTCGCTCGACATCAGAAATTTGATTGTGTCGCATCCCTGCGCCTTCATGCGGTGGACATACTCAACCAGCCCGGGGATATCGCGATCATGGGTCGGATCATGGCCCTCTGGCACACCCATCACGCCTTCCGCACCCTTCTCAAGCGCCGACGCCCGAAGTCGTGGCCCCGGAATTTCTCCCGCATTGATCCGGTCACGCAGCGCAGGTTCAATCGCCTCCCCCAGCGAACCGGCGGAATAGGCGCTGGTAAAACCCGCATCGAGCGTGATCCGCGCATTGGCCTCGGTCACCGCCACATGTTCGTCCAACGGCACGCGCATAGCATTGATCACGCGCTCGATTGAGCTGGGCCAGGTCAGATGGGCGTGGGCTTCAACCATGCCGGGCATCAGGAAACGGCCCTGGCCGTCTATCCGCCGCACGTTGGCATCGCCGACTGGCTCATCGGCGGGCAACACAGCCGCGATACACTCGCCCTCAACCAAGACCTGTCCGGCAAAAGGAGTTTCACCCGTGCCATCAAAAATGCGGACATTGGAGATCAGCGTCGCACTCATGCTCCGGTGTCGGCTACCAAGCCCGCCGCCGCAATCCCGGCGAGCGCGCAGAGTTCATCATTGTCCGACGTGTCCCCGGTGACGCCCACTGCACCGATCAAAGCACCCGCCGCGTTGCGAATGAGTACACCGCCAGGCACCGGCAAGATGCCCTTGGGGAAAATGCCATTGAGCGCGGCAATAAAGTTCGGCACCGCTGCGGCCCGCTTGGCAATCTCACGCCCGCCAAAGCCCATACCGAGGCAGCCTGCCGCTTTGGCCGTCGCTATTTCAGGGCGCGAGATTGACGCGGTTTCATCCCGAAGCAATGCAAGGGCATGGCCACCCGCATCCAGCACGACAGCGCAGAGTGGCGCGAAGCTTTGGCGCTTGCCTTCTGCGATTGTCGTCTGCGCAATCAACAGCGCCTGTTCCAGTGTCAAACTCATGCCTTCACCACCTTCTGATCAATCGCCCCAAACGGCGCGCGACCGTCCGGCATCGTGCCTTGCATCCGCACCCGGTCACCGAACTTCATGAATTCGGTCTTGGCCGCGCCCTCGTCAACAATCTCGATCCCGCGCCGCTCTGCAATACAGGAAGAGCCGACTTCGCGGAAATTCTCGTTGGAGACGGTGCCCGATCCGATCACCGTCCCCGCCACCAGATTGCGCGTCTGCGCGGCGTGGGCGACGAGTTCATGAAAGCCGTAGCCCATCGGTTCGCCATTGGCCGCGCCGAAGCGCTTACCGTTCCAATCCACGAGCAAATCCATGCAGACCCGGCCATCTTTCCAGGCATCGCCCAGCTCATCGGGCGTGCAGGCGAAAGGGGCCATCGAACAGGGCGGCTTGGCACGGACCCAGCCAAAGCCGGTCTTCATCTCCGGCCCTGCCAGCGCACGGAGAGACCAATCGTTGATCTGTACGATCAGCTTGATATGCCCCCCCGCATCCGCAGCGCTGGTGCCCATCGGCACATAGTCAGTGATGATCCCGAACTCGCCCTCGAAATCGATGCCATATTCTTCGCCTGCCATCACAACGTCGTCGGTCGGGCCGTAGAATTTATCCGAGACACCTTGGTACATCAAAGGGAAATCAACGGACGGCTTGGTGATCCCCAGCGTCTTGTCCATTAGCGCGCCGTGGCTGGCAAAGACTGAGCCATCGAGCCATTGCCAAGCGCGCGGCAGCGGCGCGGTGACGTCGTTTAGTGACTGATCAAAACTGCCGACCGCTATGAGCTGCGGCGCGACGACATCCCAATTCTCCAGCGCTTGCTGCAACGTCGCCACCGGTGCCACTGCACAGGCATTGCCATCAGGCGAGACGAGCACCAACTGCCCATCGGGCGTACCATTCCTGAGTGTCGCAAGCCGCATCTCATTCCTCTCAATTTTGCTGATCCTACCTAGCGTGATTGGCGTCCCGGATGCAAAGGGATAGGGTCGATAGGTTACAACGATATTTTGAATTGGTCGGTTATACGTCTGGCTGGCAAGTGTCGCGAAACCGGATATGGAGATTAACATGGCCGAATGGCTGAAACGCGGCGCGACGACTGAAGCGAAGGCGGATAGCGACCGCAAGGTGCGTGATACGGTGGAAGGAATCCTCGCCGATATCGAAGTTCGCGGCGATGCGGCGGTGCGGGACTTGTCGATCAAGTTCGATGGTTGGGACCGCGAAGATTATCGATTGAGTGCGGCAGAGATTCAATCCTGCATTGATCAGTTGTCGGGCCAGGATTTGAAGGACATTGAATTCGCGCAAACCCAGGTGCGCAACTTCGCGCAAATCCAGCGGGAGTCGATGAAGGATGTCGAGGTTGAAACGCTGCCCGGCGTCGTGCTGGGGCATAGTCATATCCCGGTGAATGCCGCAGGCTGTTATGTTCCAGGCGGCAAATATCCGCTGCTGGCGTCAGCCCATATGTCGGTGATCACCGCCAAAGTTGCCGGCGTGAAGCGCGTCGCCACCTGCGCGCCGCCGTTCATGGGCAAGTTCGCGCCCGCAATTGTCGCGGCACAAGCCATGGCCGGAGCGGATGAAATTTACGCGCTTGGCGGCATCCAAGCGGTCGGGGCGATGGCCCTTGGCACCGCGTCAATGGCACCGGTCGATATTCTGGTCGGCCCAGGCAATGCCTTTGTCGCGGAGGCCAAGCGCCAGCTGTTCGGCCGCGTCGGGATTGATCTGTTCGCGGGGCCGACCGAGACTTTAGTGATCTGCGATGAGATTGGCTGCGACGGCGAACTGGCCGCGACTGATCTTT
>JBJOLA010000207.1:0-2934 GCA_046045815.1 Pseudomonadota bacterium | reverse complement strand
AAGCTATAGGTAGCGTAAAATTTTTCCGCCGATTGCAGGCCGTAGCCAATGGCAGCGCCGTTTTTCAGGAAGCCGCCGCCGCCCGCGTCAGCATTCAGCGCAAACTCAGCATCGATCAGGGGTTTCCAATCGGAAGCCGCCAGCTTTGCGCCGTTGCCAGCGGTTTCTTCATCTCCCGTAAACAGGATGATGATGTCGCGCTTGGGCTTGAAGCCTTCTGCCTTCAGCCGGAGCAGGCTCATCGTCACCGCGAGCACGCCTTGCTTGTCATCGCTGGTGCCGCGACCGTAAAAATAGCCGTCCTTCTCCTGAAACACGAATGGATCGAACGACCAGTCAGACGCGCGCGCCTCCACCACATCCATATGGGCCATCAGCAAAACGGGCCGCCTGGTCGACTTGCCAGCCGCTTGCCAGCGGATGATCATGCTCTGCGTCGCGTCGTGCGGTTTGACGGTGATGTCAGTGATCCCGGCAGCGATGAACTTCGCCTTCAGCGCGTTCACCACATCGGGCACCCGGCCCCGGCCGTCGACCGAGGGGATGTTGACGATCTTTTCGTAAAGCGCACGGCCCTCCGCATGCCAATCCGTCGCGGCAAATGCCGGAAGCGCGAACAGCGCTGCAAAAAGTGCGGAGACGATTCGCGCGATAAGCTGCTGAAACGACGCGGTTTTAGGAGGAGTATCTTTTTTCATATTCTCATTATCTTAGGATATTTCCTACATTGCAAGAGAAATCTTTCAGGCCTCCGAATGACGTTCCGCGCGCTGCGGCAACGTCAGGATCAAGCCGATGATTACCACCGCCAAAATCAGCGACGCCAGGGGTCGGCTGAAATCGAGACCCCCTTTTACAATCGGCTTGTCGAGAAAATCACCCACGGCTGCGCCCAGCGGTCGGGTCAGCACAAACGCCGCCCAGAATAGGGTTACCCGGCTGGTCTGCGTCCAGAAATAGAGCGCTGCAACCACCGCCAGACCGGCAGCGAAGATCAGCGCCGCCCCCGAATAACCCAGCCCGCCGGTATCCGCCGCCCAATCGCCCAGCGCCGTCCCCAGCGTTTGCGAGAAGGTGATTGTGATCCAGTAATAGAGCTCTGCCTGCGGGGTATGCACCGACGCGGCGGAGATCGTCCCTAGCGCGCGGTGCCAGACGAACAGGCTGACAAGAACAGCGCCGAGCAGCAACGTCGATCCGCCGGTATAGCCAATTCCCATCGAGCGCGTGGCGAAATCCGCCATCGTCGTTCCTGCGGTCGTCGACGCGACGATCGTTGCCCAGTAGAGGAAGGGGTGAAACGCGCGCGCCTTGATCTGGAACCAGACCAGCACCAGCAGCAGCGGCAAGAACAGCGCGGTGCCGATGACATATCCCGCATCATGCGAGAGCCCCACCATATCGGTATAGGTCATGCTGACCGCATCGCCGCCGGTCTCCCCGAGCGTCGTCGCGAGGATTTTGATGATCCAGAACCCGACGGTCACGGCGGGGACCTTGCTCAAAATGGCGCGCTCAGTCTCGGTCATGAAATTTCCTCAAAAGCTGATGCCCAGCGCGGCATAGCCGTAATAATGCGCCGGCCCGCCATCATCGTCAAAGCCGGGGCCGATAGCAAATTCTAACGACAAGGGTTCGCTCAATTTATAGACACCGCCAATCTGAACCGCAGTGACGCCTGTCCCCCCGACTTCGGCTGGCCCTTCATGGTTGACTTCAAAGCCCAGCGAGACCCGATCTGAAAAGGAACGCGTCAGAACGGCACCTTGTGACCAGAAACCCCGGTTTCCGTCACCGGGATTGGTGGTGTAGCTACCGCCACCAAATAGCGACCAGGGCCCGAAATCCTTCTGCGCCCAGATCGGCAACCGCATAGACACCAGGCCGGAGCCTGCGTTCGGACCCGATGTTGGCAGGATGACACGGGGAAATACCGCCAGCGAAAAGCCCGCTGCTTCGTTATTGTAGAAGCGGTATTTGAGACCGATCTCAGCATCGCCGACGCCAACACGCGATGCCTCACCATGTTCGAAATCCATCAGTATCGTCGTCGTCAATTGAACATTGGGTGCCGCGCCGTAGTTGATATCCAACCCCGATGATCCGTGAAATTCTGACGCGATGCCGTCGATGCCGCCAAAGACGAGCACTTCCCATTTTCCAGTATCAGTCGGCACGGGGTCATCGGTTTCATAGGGCGGCCCGGCATATGCGGCTGTAGCAAACGTCAATGCAGTGATTGCACTCAAGCATTTCGCCCAGATCGTCATGTTCCCCCGTGCCCCTCTGCAAGATATTCCTGACTTTGCATTTCCACCAAGCGACTGATCGTGCGCTCAAATTCAAAACGGCCGTCGCCTGCCTCATAGAGCGCAGCGGCGTCAACCTGCGCCGTCGCGATCAATTTGACTTTATGCTCATAAAACGCGTCGATCAAGGTCGTGAAGCGCGCCGCTTCGTTGCGGCATTCGGGGCCGAGCTGCGGAATCCCGACGATGATTACGCTATGATATCGGCGCGCAATCGCCAGATAGTCAGACGCGCCCCGCGCCTCCGCACAGAGCCGCTTGAACGAAAACACCGCGACACCCTTCAGGCTTTTGGGCACATGCAACAGTCTCCCGCCGCCGAGCTCGATCTCCTCACTTGGCACATGATCACTGTCTTCGGGGGGATAGTCGGTGAGTTTGAAGAAGGCTTCACGCACCGCCGCTGTCGCCGTTTCGCCATTCGGCGTGTGCCAGGTTTTAACCCCTGCCAGCCGTGCCATCCGGTAATCATGAGGGCCGTTGAGCGCGATCACGTCGAGCCGTTCCTCGATCAGTGCGATGAACGGCAGAAAATGCTCGCGGTTGAGGCCGTCCTTGTAAAGCTCGGAGGGTGCTCGGTTCGATGTGGTGACGATGGTCACGCCCTGCTCAATCAGCGCGGTGA
>JBJOLA010000189.1:0-13308 GCA_046045815.1 Pseudomonadota bacterium | reverse complement strand
ATACCAGCGCCATTCCCGCGCCAGCGGGTTCGTACCTGTCCCTAAACCCTGCCGAAATCGGAACCGCTGAAAGACCGCTTTCGCTATCCAATCCCTAAAAACTTAACGAATGGCAGCTTTTCCAATTCCTGCTCTGAAAGCTGCCTGTCAGCTCACCCCAACAAACCGGCCATTCCCGCCCCTCAAAATCGCTCCAGCCACAGCCTCACCGAAAATTTTACAAAAGGATCGTCCCTCGCTGGTGCCTCAACAGGCGGTTTGCGATGTTCTGCGATTCCCAGTCGCGTTGAACATCCTCTATGCGCCGCCATTTGCAACGTCAAGAGGAATTTTCCTGTTTCTGGAAAAAATTCTGGGTTAGGCGGCGATCCTTCGCCTCCCCCCTCAATCCCCCGTGAGGATCCGGTCTACCAGCTGTTTCACCGTCGGCACGAAGCCGTTGGAGTAGAACGGGTCCGTCTTGAACCGGAAGGCGCTGTGGCCTGCGAACATGAGATTTTGTTCGACATCCTCGCCGTGGGCGATATCCTGGAGCGTCTTCTGGATGCAGAAACTGCGCGGATCGGCAAGATAGCCGGTGGACCAATCGTCATGATCCTTCCACGCCGAAAAGCCGCAGTGGGACAGGCAGCCCATGCAATCTGATTGGTCTTTGCGGATCGTCACTTTGTCAGCCGGGGTTACGAATACCAACGTGTTGTCGGGCGTTTTGAGGGCGTCGGTAAAGCCTTGGCCAAACCATTCACGCGCGCGCAGCAGATCGCCCTTTGTCACCCAGAAATGCTTGCCCTTTACGCCGACATCAAGCTGGTGCGTGTGATCCCCCACAGACTCCCCGGAAAAAGCAATCTGCCGTTCGGAACGGGATTCCAGCGCGCGCAGGAACGGGTTGCGGACTGCACTTGAATAGAAACCGGTTGGTGAAAATTTGTGGAGGAGGATATCCCCTTCCTCCAGCGTCATTAGCCGGTCTTTCCAGCCTTGAGGGATCGGGCTTTCCTGCGTGAGCAAGGGGCGCGTGCCAAATTGGAAAGCGATCTGGCCAAGATCGGGGTTCTCGATCCAATGATCCCATTCCTTGAGGTTCCACACCCCGCCCGCCATCACGATCGGCACGCTATCGGCGATCCCGCCCTCACGCATCGTATCGCGTAGTGCTTTGACGCGGGGGTAAGGGTCTTCGGGAACACGCGGGTCTTCGGCGTTCGACAGGCCGTTATGGCCGCCCGCCAGCCACGGGTCTTCGTAAACCACCGCCGAGAGATAATCCGCCGCCTTGGAATAGGAGCGCTTCCACAGCGCGCGAAAGGCGCGGGCCGAACTGATGATCGGCAGGTAAGAAACGCCGTGACGTGACGCGATTTCCGAAAGTTTATACGGCATGCCTGCGCCGCATGTTACACCGGCGACCAGGCCCCTGGTCTTTTCCAGCACCGCTTCAAGGATCGGCTGCGCGCCGCCCATTTCCCACAACACATTGATGTTGATCGCGCCTTTGCCGTTCGCCAAATCATAAGCGCGCTTGACCTGTTCCACCGCGCCATCAATCGCGAACTGGATCAGTTCCTGATGCCGTTCAGCACGGGTGCGCTTGGCGTAAACCTGAGGAATGATCTTGCCAGTGGGATCATAACTATCGGCATTGACGGCGGAGACGGTACCGATACCGCCCGCTGCGGCCCACGCGCCCGAACTCATATGATTCGTCGCGGAAACACCTTTGCCTCCTTCGATCAGCGGCCACACTTCGCGGCCCTGATAAAGGAACGGCTTCAAACCCTTGAACATCTCAAACCCCGTAAATGCGAACCTGTTTTGTCGCGTATAGGCCTATGCGCAGAAAAAGGCGCGGGATTTTTACGGTTGCCCGGCCGCAGCCCAATAGAGCGCGCGATAGGCGTCGATCATCGCCACTTCATCATATTCGGCACTGGCTTTCGCGCGGTTGGCAGCGCCGATGTTATGACGAAGGTCGAAGGCGTCCACAAGCCGCGAGAGCGCCCGCGTGTAGGCCGCTTCATCCCCAACGGGCGCGATGAAATCCCTGTTTTCCGGCGATACCATTGCCATCACATCACCCACATCGGTGCTAAGTGCGGGGAGGCCGGCCGCCATCGCCTCAACCAATGAGATCGGAAATTGCTCACTATCCGATGACAGAGCGAAGATATCGAACAGGCCGACATAGCCGTGCGGCTCTGGCAAAAATCCCGACAACAGCAGCCGATCTGTCATCCCGAGCCGCGCCGCTTCGTCGCAAATCCTCTGTCGCTCCGGCCCTTCGCCGACGATCACGAGCTTCACATGGCTCGGTTGAGTCGCCACTGCGCGGACGAGTCGGGGTAGATTCTTCACGGCGCGGAGCCCGGCGAGCGTTCCCACGACGATCTCTCCAGGCTGCTTAGCGAGGCCGGGGATCGCATCAGGGGACGGTGCCACACCGTAACGAGCGACGTCGATACCGTTGGGAATGCGGCGGACATTTGGTTGTTTCCACACAGACTTTGCGATCCCTTCGAGCCGGACCGAGGGCACCACCAGCGCCGCAGCGGTCGGCAGCATGAGCCGCCGGAAGGAATTGCGCTTCCAGTTAAGTTTCACCGCTTCATCAAGGTTGAAACCGTCCTCATGATGGATCAGCGGCGGGCAGCCCTTTGGGAACAATCGCCGCGCACCAACCGCGTCCATACTCCCCCAATTGTAGGTGAGCACCAGATCAAACTGCTGCATATAGGCCGAGAGCCGACGGTAGCGACCGGGAGAAGGCTTACCGTTCAGTGACGGAGCATCTTGCGGGAATGAGGCGCGGATTCCTGCTTCAATCGCGTCCCGTGCGCCAACGGCATCCGGCATCGCCGTCAGCACTGTGTGATGGGCAGCATCCCCAAATGCGTTCATCAACCGAACAGCACGCGCTTCTTTCCCGCCAAGGCTGAAGGTCGAATGGCAATGGAGGATGTCGAGCGGCTTCATTGCTGCTCTTCAAAAAAGTGATGTTGCATGTTCCCCACCATCTCCCCCATATCGCCCGATGATGAACACACCGCAACCCGCCACAGATATTCTTCAAATCTCAGACTTCATTGGCGCCCCAGTGGAGGGCGCTGACTTTCCCGAGGCGATCCTCCGTTTCCGCAATGATCGGGCTGCACAGACGGTGGGCCTCGACGGGCTGGGCGACAGCGAATGGGTACAGCATTTTGGCCGGTTCAAGCCAATCAGCGGCTCGCTCGAACATCCGCTGGCGCTGCGCTATCACGGCCATCAATTCCGCAATTACAACCCGGATATCGGGGACGGGCGCGGCTTTTTGTTCGCGCAACTTCGTGATGATCAGGGGCGGCTGCTTGATCTGGGCACCAAAGGATCAGGCCAGACCCCGTACAGCCGGTTTGGAGACGGTCGGCTGACCCTTAAAGGCGCGGTACGAGAGATTTTGGCCACGGAGATGCTTGAAGCACTCGGCGTCAACACATCCAAAACATTTTCGGTGATCGAGACAGGCGAACAGCTCCACCGCGGAGACGAGCCTTCGCCGACGCGTTCAGCGGTGATGTTTCGGCTCAGCCACGGCCACATCCGCATCGGTAGCTTTCAGCGGCTCGCGACGCTTGGTGATGATGCAAACCTCAAACGGCTGACCGCCTATGCGCTGGAGAAATATTTCGGTGAAACGCCCAGTGACGATGCGGCGGTGCGCCTGTTGACCGGGGTCGTCGCGCGGACCGCCGACCTTGCGGCATCCTATAGGGTCGCAGGCTTTGTCCACGGGGTGCTCAACAGCGACAATATCAACATTTCGGGCGAGAGTTTTGACTACGGCCCCTGGCGCTTCACGCCAAAGTTCGAGGGCGGATTCACGGCCGCCTATTTTGATGAGCAGGGACTCTATGCCTTTGGACGACAAGCCGAAGCAATCCATTGGGATGTGGTCCAACTGGCCATCGCCCTTGCCCGGATCTCGGATCAGGAGGCGTTGATCGAGGTGATCAATGGGTTCGCGGACCTTTACCGGGCGGCGCTCGTCAAGCGTATGTTGTGGCGTCTCGGCGTCGTTTCGCGTGGACAAGCCGGAGATGAGGCACTGGTGGCCGCGATTGAAACCGCGCTTTCCGGCAGCGATGTTGAAATCGACCGCTTCTTCTTTGATTGGGCGGGCGGCACCCAGCGACGGGCGCATCCTGCTTATGCGGAAGCCATATTCGCGCCGTTCGTTGAAGCTGTGTCGGTCTATCAACCTTCGCGGGCGCTCAAACACCCCTATTGGAACGGCGAAGCGCCTTGCTCGATGCACATCAGCGAAGTGGAGCAGATTTGGAACGCGATTGCCGCGCGTGACGATTGGTCTCCACTTGCCCTCAAGATCGCGCAAATCCGGGAAATGGGCGCAGCACACTTGCAGTGAAGCTGTCCCTCCCCTAGCAACAAAAATGAGAGTTCGTTAACTATATCCTTGTATCGGTTCAATCTATGTCTGTGACTGAGCTATCTTCCTATGAACCGGCGACGGGTGCCCTTTATTGGAAGGGACCGATCGGCGATGTTGACGCCGAAGTTTCCATCGCGCGGGAGAATTGGGCGGATTGGGCCGGGAAATCCATCACCTTCCGGATGGAGGCCATGCGTCGCTTTGCCAATGTCGTGCGCGGCAAAACAGAGCAACTGACTGACTGTATCGCGCGTGAGACGGGCAAACCTTTCTGGGAAGCCCGAACCGAAGTCGAATCGGTGATCAATAAGGTTGAGATTTCGATCGCCTCCTATTCCGAACGCACATCGCAGCGGCGGCTCGAAGGCAATCTCGGCGTCAAATCGGCACTCCGGCATAAGCCGCACGGTGTGCTGGCGGTGCTTGGCCCCTATAATTTTCCTGTCCATCTCCCCAATGGCCATATTCTACCGGCGCTGCTTGCGGGCAATTCAGTTGTGTTCAAACCGTCGGAAAAGACACCGGCGTCAGGCGCGATGCTGGTTGATTGCTATCACGCGGCAGGTATCCCCAATGGTGCGTTGCGTCTGCTGATTGGCGGGCCAGTAGAAGGTAAGAAACTCTCAAGTCACGATGGGATTGACGGCCTGTTGTTCACCGGCTCTGCTCGGACAGGGATCATGCTCAGCCGCACATTTGCCGACACACCCGGCAAAATTCTTGCTCTCGAAATGGGCGGGAACAACCCGATCATCGTGTGGGATGCAGCGGACCTGCACACGGCGGCGATCATCGTCGTCCAGTCGGCGTTTCTGTCTGCGGGCCAACGTTGCACGGCGGCGCGACGCTTGATTGTGCGGGACGGCATGCACCAGCAACTGATCGACGAAATTCGCAAGCTGGCAGACCGGCTAATCGTGGGCGAACCGCATAGTTCGCCTGCGCCTTATATGGGCCCGGTAATCGACAACGAAGTGGCGGACGGCCTTCAGGAAAGTTTGCTCGCCCTGATGATGAAGGGTGGTCAGCCAATCAGGCAGATGGAGCGGCCGATGCCCGACCGGCCTTTCCTCAGCCCAGCGATCATCGATATGACCGGTGTGAAAAATCGCCCCGATGTTGAGCTTTTTGGCCCGATCCTCCAGGTGATCAGGGTGCCAGACTTTGATGCCGCAATCATTGAGGCGAACAATACCCGCTACGGCCTGTCGGCGTCACTGATCGGCGGAACGCCCCAGCTTTATGATAAATTCTGGGCGAATATCCGCGCTGGCATCGTCAACTGGAACCGGCCCACCAATGGTGCGCCGTCAAATGCGCCGTTCGGCGGGGTCGGGCTGTCGGGCAATCACCGACCGAGCGCATACTATGCAGCGGATTATTGTGCGTATCCCGTGGTTTCGACCGAGGAAGAAAATGCGCGTGCCAGCATTGGCATTGGCCTGCGCGATATCCTCGTCAATAGCTGAACTTAGCCGCTCACAAAAATCTCTGGCTTGCGGTTTTGCAGTGCAGCATCCATTTGGGTGCGATGACGACAATTCCATCTGAACAATTGGGCAAAGTGTTGCTTGTTGGTGCCGGGCCCGGTGATCCCGGTCTGCTGACGATCAAGGCCGCAGACGCACTCGCGCGGGCTGATGTCGTGGTGCATGACGGACTGGTGGATGCGGCCGTGCTGGCGATGGCCAATCCCGCCGCCCGGCTGGTCTCGGTTGCCAAACAGCGCAGCCGCCATTCGGTGCCGCAGGACGGGATCAATCAGATTTTGATTGATGAAGCGCTGGCCGGAAATCTTGTTGTCCGATTGAAGGGCGGCGATCCTTTCATCTTCGGGCGCGGCGGCGAAGAGGTGGAAGCCGTGCGCGCTGCGGGAATCCCTGTGGCAGTCATCCCGGGCGTTTCGGCGGCTTTGGGTTGTGCAGCAGAAGCGATGCTGCCCCTCACCCACCGCGACGCATCGAGCGCGGTGTCGTTCGTCGCGGGCCAGTGCAAGGGATTGACCGATCAGGATTGGTCGGGCCTCGCCGGTAAAGGCCGCACGCTCGTCATCTATATGGGCGTGGCTACCGCTCAGGATATTTCGGACAAATTGATCAGCGACGGTGTTACGCCCGATATGCCGGTGGCCGTTCTCGAACGGGGAACGCGGGCGGGGTCGCGAGCGCTGCGGACGTTGCTTGCCGATCTCGGCGGGATGATGGCGCGCGAAAATGTGAAAAGCCCGGCGATCATCATCGTGGGCGAGGTCGTGTTGCGGTCTGACGCCGTGGACCGGCTCAATGTTTTGGCACAAATTGCAGAGGCACAAGCGTGAAAATTCTGACGGGAAATGATTTGCCCTCGGGCGATGTTGTGTGGTGGGACGGCAAGGGCTGGTCGCGCTCACTTGGTGATGCGGTTGACGTGGCCGACAGCGGCGAAGCCATCCTCAAGGTTGAGGAAGCCGCACGACGCGTCAATGCTTCCTACGAAGTTGAGGCAGATTCTGGCGGTGTCCCCCTCCACATCAAGGACCGCGTCCGTGCGGCGGGGCCGACGGTGCGGCATGATCTAGCCGTCAATCCTTCAATCAGAATCGTGAAGGTTTGAAGTGAGAAAAGATGTTTTCGCGCAGAGGCGCAAAGCCGCAGAGAAGACCGCAGAACCTCTGCGTCTCTGCGCCTCTGCGCGAACCAAGAGAAGTTTCAATCATGTATAAATATGACACTTTTGATCAATCCATCGTCGATGCCCGCGTTGAGGAATTCCGCGATCAGGTGAAGCGCCGTTTGGCGGGTGAAATCACCGAAGATCAGTTCAAACCATTGCGGCTGATGAACGGCCTCTATCTCCAGCTTCACGCCTATATGCTCCGCGTCGCGGTGCCTTACGGGACGATGGACGCGCGGCAGATGCACATGCTCGCCCATATTGCGCGGAAATATGATCGCGGGTACGGCCATTTCACAACGCGGCAGAATATCCAGTATAATTGGATCAAGCTCGATGAATGCCCTGATCTGCTCGCCGAACTGGCAGGCGTTGAAATGCACGCGATCCAGACCAGCGGCAATTGCATTCGCAACATCTCGTCTGATCAGTGGGCGGGTGCGTCTGCGGACGAAGTCGCCGACCCGCGCCCTTGGGCGGAACTGCTGCGGCAATGGAGCACATTCCATCCCGAATTCAGCTACCTCCCGCGCAAGTTCAAAATTGCGGTGATCGCCAGCGATGAAGACCGCGCCGCGATGCGCCTCCACGACATCGGTATCCAGTTGATCAAGCAGGATGGCGTGCTGGGTGGCCGCGTATTTGTTGGTGGTGGCATGGGCCGCACCCCGATGATCGCGCCGGAAATTAATCCATTCGTCCGCGCGGAAGATTTGCTCAGCTATGTCGAGGCCTGCCTGCGCGTCTATAATCGCTATGGCCGCCGTGATAATATCTACAAGGCGCGGATCAAGATCCTCGTGCATGAGATTGGCGCGGACAGCTACCGCGCCCAAGTTGCCGAGGAATTCGCCCATGTGAAGACGCTCGGGATCGATCCGCCGATGGCTGAGTTTGCCCGGATCAGCGCCTTCTTTGCCGCGCCTGCATTTGAAGCGGGCGCGCCGGACAGCGTGGACCGGAGCGATCCTGATTTCGCCGTCTGGCTTGATCAGAATGTGAAGCCGCACAAGCAGGCCGGCTATGCCATCGTCAACATCGCGCTCAAGCCCATCGGCGGCATTCCCGGCGATGCAAGCGCCGATCAGATCGACGTGATGGCGGACCTTGCAAAAGACTATAGCTTCGATGAACTGCGCGTCACTCACGCCCAGAACATCGTGTTGCCCCATGTTCGCAAGGCCGATCTCTATACCGTCTGGCAGAAACTGAATGACGCCGCACTCGCCGATGCCAACCTTGATCTGGTGACGGATATCATCGCCTGCCCCGGCCTCGATTATTGCAGCCTTGCCAATGCGCGTTCAATCCCCGTGGCGCAGAAGATTGCCGAACGGTTTGCGGACCTCGAACGGCAGCGCGATATTGGTGAACTCAAACTCAAGATTTCGGGCTGCATCAATGCCTGCGGGCATCACCATGCCGGGCATATCGGCATTCTTGGTGTCGACCGGAAGGGCGTTGAAAATTATCAACTGACCTTTGGCGGCTCTGGCGCGGAGGACGTGTCTATCGGCAAGATCATCGGCCCCGGCTTTGATGAAGACGGCGTTGTCGATGCCGTGGAAAAGGCCATTGAAACATATCGGGCGGTGCGGACGGAGGGTGAACGCTTCCTCGACACCTACCGCCGCGTTGGCGCCGAGCCGTTCAAGGAGGCGATCTATGCCTAATCTCAGATACCGTCAGGACAGCGAGTCAGTGGCTCCGCTCGCGACATTTGCCGAATTCACTGGCGACACCAACGCCACGGCCGTCCGAATTGAACCCGGCGATGATGCACGCGCGTTGCTCCCCCACCTCGGGCAGCTTTCACTGGTCGAAGTCACCTTCCCCGCCTTCCGCGATGGCCGGGGTTATTCAGCGGCACGCATATTGCGTGAAGCGGGCTATACCGGAGAACTCCGCGCGGCGGGTGATGTACTGGTCGATCAGGTTCCCCTGATGCGCCGCTGCGGGTTCGATGCGTTCGCGCCCAATGTGCCGCTCGATCAGGCCGTCGTCGATGCGTCTTTAGCGCGCTATGATTTTGTCTATCAAGGCGCAGCGGATGGCGCTGAACCCGTCTGGAAACTGCGTCATGGCTAGTCTTGCAACCCGCACAATCGACCGCATCAGCACCGCGCCGCGCTATACGGAGCACGATGCCATCCGTCTGAACAATATGTTCCGGGGGCGTGATACGGTTGAGATGCTCGAAGCATTGTTCGCGGACAATATGCTTGGTGATGCCGCCATAGTCTCCAGCTTCGGCGCAGAATCGGCGGTGTTGCTCCACTTGATCGGCAGCATTGACCCGTCAGTGCCGGTGATCTTTCTCGAAACGGGTAAGCATTTCCCCGAAACTCTGGCCTACCGCGACGCGCTGATCGACAAGATCGGCCTGACCGGCGTGCGCAACATCACACCTGACTCGGTGACAATTGCGCAGAAGGATGAAACCGGCCTGCGTTGGTCTTATGATCCCGATGGCTGCTGCGAAATCCGCAAGGTCATCCCGCTTAAAGCCGCGCTCGCGCCGTTTGATGCACAGTTCACCGGGCGCAAGGCGTTCCAATCCTCCACCCGCACCGCGCTGCCCCGATTTGAAGTTGAGGAGGGCCGCCTGAAGGTCAACCCGCTCGCCGATTGGGATAAGGCCCGCGTCGACGCCTATATGGCGGAGCATGATCTGCCGGTGCATCCGCTGGTGGAGCAGGGCTATCTCTCCATCGGCTGCGCGCCGTGCACATCCGTGGTCAAACCCGGCGAAGACCCCCGTTCGGGCCGGTGGCGCGGCTGGGACAAGGTTGAATGCGGGATCCACGAAGCGGTTCCGGCCGCAAATGATCCGGCGAACGATCCAATATTCTAACGGGCTTGCGGCGGCGCATACGCCCGCTTAAGTCTCGCACATGAACATCAAAACCGCCGTTATCACCGGAGCCGCGTCGGGCATCGGCCACGCTCTTGCCGTCTCCCTCGCCGCAACGGGTGTGCGGGTCATCTTGGCGGATATTGAACAGGAGCGCGCCGAAGCGCGCGCCACTGATATCCGGGCGAGCGGGGGCGATGCCGTCGCGATGTTCGCCGATCACGCCGATGAAGCGAGCCTGATCGCGCTTGCGGACGCCAGCTTTGCCCATCTCGGCAGTGTTGACGCGCTGTTCGCGAATGCCGGGGTCGGTGCCGGCGGCGCGATCCACACAACGCCCCAGCGCAATGTCGATTGGGTGTTGGCTGTCAATCTGATGGGCCCACTGTGGCTGTCCCGCGCCTTCGTGCCGCGCTTGATCGCGCAAGAAACCCCGTCTCATTTCGTGATCACAGGATCAGAACATGCGCTCGGCCTGCCGGAACGCGGCGGGGCGGCGTCGATCTACACCGTGTCAAAGCACGCCGTTTTGGGCTTGGCTGAAACCTTGCGCCGCGATCTGGCCGACACGCCTGTTGCTGTCTCGATCATTTGCCCGGCCGTGGTGACGACTGACATCTGGAACCCGATGCGCAACCGGCACGAACGCTTTGGCGGCGTGCGGGTGGTGGACGAAAGCAAGCGCCCGCCGGGTCAGATTGGCCTCGATCCCGAAACCGCTGCCACGCGCATATTGGCGGGCTTGGCAGACGGCGAGTTTTATCTGTTCAGCCACGGCGCTGACGTGGCTGAAGTCACCCAGGCGCGGGCCACCGAGCAAGACGCCGCGCTCGACCGTTTCAACGCGAGATTCGGATCATTGGCTTAGCCCTTGAAAGCACTTGCCAAAATTGTGTGATGTCTGGCACAACCAACCAAACAAGGTCGCGCTACGAATCTACCACGGAACAGCTTTAGGGAGTTGTGGGCATGCGTGATTTTTCTCCGCGATCCGCTTTGGCATTGATGGCCGTTTTTGCGTTGCCGCTGCTGGCAATCGGCAGTGATCAGGCCAGTGTTGCGGCGGACCATTTCGATCCGCCGACGCGGGTGGATGCCGCAGTGGCGGCGAACCCCGACATTCCGGCCGATCTGGCGGACCTTTATGTATTCCAGACCGCAACCAGCCTGGTGATTGCAGAAGGATTCGCCGGCCCGCGCCCCTCCTCAATTGCGTCGACTTATGACCGTGATGTGCTCTACACGATCTTCGTCTCGAACACGGGGGACAAGACCGTGCCCGAATTCAAAATCCAGTGGCGGGTCGCGCCTGACAAGACCAATCCTGCGGCGTTCGGCGTGATGTTCACCGGGCTTCCCGGCGTGGCGGCCCCCTTGATTGGCCCAGCTGAAACAACACTCACCGCACCCAACGGGGTGAAGGCGATGATCGGCCTGTTCGATGATCCCTTCAATTTCGATGCAGCGGGCCTGACCGAGACCCGCGCGACCGGACGACTTTCGATCCGTAACGACCGCAACCGCTTCACCCTCCAAAATACGATGGCGGTGGTGTTTGAAATTCCCCTTGCCCTTGTGCGCAGTGGCACGGACCCGATCGCGGCGTGGGGCACATCCCAGCGGATCAAGGCAGGTGTGCAATGAACCGGCGCGCACTTTTGATGGCAGTCAATCTCGGGCTGGCTGCCGGCCTCGCCGCCTGTCAGGGTTCTCCCTCGCTGACGGCACAACCCACGACGACGATTGGCCCTGCGCCAACCCCGCCGACGACAGCAACGAGTTTCAGCGTGCAGAAATGCCTCGATCAGGTGACCGATGGCCGCACCGTGCGGGATATCATGATCCCCGATCTCGTGACGTTGGACCTTCAGCGGCCCGCCAGTTTCCCCAATGGAAGGCGTTTGCAGGATCCTGTGATCGATATCGAGATCGCGTATCTGTTCCTCGATCTTACCAAGCATTCGCCCAACACGTTGGTCAACGTTCCGCTCAATCCGCTCGGCCTTGATCAGCCGCTGAGGACAAGCTTTCCCTTCTACGCGCCGCCGTTTGCGCCCGCGAAGCTTTCAGAGACGACCGGGACTGACTTCAACTTCCGAACCAACCCAGAGAGCGATTATGTGCGGGTGGAGCGGGTTGGCGTGCCAGCAGTATCGACGATCAACGTTCTCGGCCCGCGCAAGAATGCCTATAACGATGGGTCTCCAACGGCGGATATCGCGCGGACTTATGAGGCAGATATCACCGCAGGCCTGACCGTGCTGGCCAATATATTGGTCGATGATCTGCAAGGATTGAGCCTCACCCCTTGCGCGACGCCGCTTTAGCCAAGGCGTGGCCGAACGGCGCTGGACCTGGGAACATCTGCTGGTTCTAGTCTTTGGGGCCGGGCTGGTGCTGTTTACTTTGTACCGTGTAACGGATGTGCGGCGGGTGGCAGCGACACATCACCTCGGGCCGATTTCAGGATCAGCGGCGCAGTCTTCGGCGGCGGGCGCACGCGCTGAGCTGGATGCCCGGATCAGCGGCTACACCCTTTCGGCCAAGGCGAGCAATGACTGGTCTGTGTGGGGCACACTTGCCGAGGCGCATCTCGCGCGGGCGCGGCTGACCGGGAATTATGCGGACTACGGTGCTGCCGCGCAGAACCTGCAGGAAAGCTTCGCTCGGGCGGCCAAAGGTTCCGGCCCGCTGCAACTAAAGGCAGGGCTGGGGCTTGCGGTGCACCGGCTGGCGGACACAGAGGCCGCGCTTAACGCGATTGATCATTACGCGCTTGCCGATCCACCGGGCCAGCGCGCCGAACAGAGGGCAATGCGGGGCGATATCGCGCTATACCGCGGCGATTATGCAGGCGCGCGCCAGCTTTACGGCGCAGCAGCGGCGCTCGGCGGCGGCCCATCAGCCTATTGCCGGACTGGCAACCTCGATAGCTTGATGGGACATTACGGCGAAGCGCTTGCCCAGTTCGACAAATGTGAGGTGTCGGTGCCGGTAAGGACGCCGCAATTTGCCGCCAATACGGAAATGTCGCGCGGTACGGTAGCGCTCGCGCGCGGCAACTGGGACGACGCCGCCGTCCGTTTCCAACATGCTGACAAGCTGTTCCCCGGCTATTGGATGACGGCAATGCGGTTGGCGCAGGTTCAGGCGCTGCGCGGTGATCGGGCAGGCGCGATGGCCGCCTTCGCCCGGATCGCGGAAGCCAGTGGAAATCCCGAGCCGATGGATGTGCTTGCCGGACTTTGCCGCGCGGCGGGCGACGCACCCCAATCTCGCGCTTGGGCGGCGCGCGCGGCGCTGATCTGGCAACAGCGATTGAAGCAGCTTCCAGAGGCAAGCTATGCCCATGCACTTGAGCATGAGCTGGCGT
>JBJOLA010000157.1:0-2936 GCA_046045815.1 Pseudomonadota bacterium | reverse complement strand
AGGATGTGGCGGTTTGGCCACCAGCGTTTCACATAGGCATCAATAATCACCCATTCGGTTTCATGCGTATCACCGAGCAATTTGATGCCCACCAAGTCACGCGTCACGCTCGATCCGCCGTCGCAAGCAAGCGCATAGCGAGCTCGTGTTGTGCGGGTTTCGCCAGTTTGTATATCGGTCGTGGTGATCGTGACCCCGTCATCGTCTTGCACGATATCGGTGACATCGACGCCGTAACGCACATCGACATGATCGGCAAAGCGCGCTGCACCATCGCGCAGCGTCTGTTCGATCACTGGCTGATAGATCGAATAAGACCGGTAATGCCCCATCTCTCCGGGGGGAAAGCCGACGCGGTTCAGTTCATGCCCCTCATAGGTTATCCAGCGCAGCGCATAGGTTTCATCCATGTCTTTGACGAGCGCCTGATCTAGCCCGACCGACTGGAAGCAGCGGATCGTCCAGTCATTCATCGTCACCGCGCGCGCACGCGAATAAATGTCCTTGTTGCGCTCGAACGCGATGGTTTTGATGCCATTGGCACCAAGAATGTTGGCCGCAGAAACGCCGCTCGGACCATAGCCGATGATTGCAATATCAGCGTCAAAATGCGGGGCGCTCATTGAACAGCTCCTGCTTTGACCATGTCGAGTGCGACATCGACGATCATATCTTCCTGGCCTCCGACCATTTTACGCTTGCCCAATTCAACCAGAATTGCGCGGGTTTCGAGACCGTGGTCGGCGGCGGCCTTTTCGGCGTGGCGCAGGAAGGATGAATAGACACCTGCATAACCCAGCGAGAGTGTTTCACGGTCAACCCGTACCGGCCGATCTTGCAGGGGTCGGACAAGTTCCTCCGCTGCATCCATCAGCGCATAGAGATCGCAGCCGTGGTTCCAGCCCATCCGGTCAGCCGCTGCAATAAACACTTCAAGCGGTGCGTTGCCAGCGCCAGCACCCATTCCGGCAAGCGATGCATCGACGCGGACAATGCCGTTCTGCACCGCCACGATTGAATTGGCGACACCTAGCGAAAGATTATGATGCGCGTGAACACCGCGCTGAGTTTCAGGCTTCAGGACACGGTCATAGGCCTGACAGCGCGCAGCATAATCATCCATATTCATGGCGCCGCCGCTGTCGGTCACATAAACGCAGTGCGCGCCATAGCTCTCCATCAGCAAAGCTTGTTGTGCCAGCGCGTCAGGCTCTGACATGTGGCTCATCATCAGAAAGCCCGATACGTCCATGCCCATACCGCGCGCAGCTTCAATATGCTGCTTGGACACATCGGCCTCAGTGCAGTGCGTTGCGATCCGCACCGAGCGGACGCCCATTTCATAGGCGTGTTTCAAGTCATGGATGGTGCCGATGCCGGGTAGGAGAAGTGTGGTAAGCACCGAATGCTCAAGCACTTCAGCAACCGCACCGATCCAGTCCCAGTCAGTATGCGCGCCAAAGCCGTAATTGAACGACGAACCCTGCAAGCCGTCGCCGTGTGCAACTTCAATCGCATCAACTTTGGCGCGATCAAGTGCGCGCGCGATGGCGCGAACATGATCCAGCCCATATTGATGCCGGATTGCGTGCATCCCATCACGCAGAGTGACGTCCTGAATGTAAAGTTTTTGAGTCGTCGGATCAAAGCTCATGCAAATTCCCTCCGAACAACCGTCTGACGTTGCGTTCCAAGCCCCGTGATGCTCAGATCAACCTGATCGCCAACGGCAAGGAAGATAGGGTCAGGCTTTTGGCCCATGCCAACACCCGCAGGCGTGCCCGTGGCGATAATATCGCCGGGTTCAAGCGTCAGGTACTGACTAACACAGGCGATGATTGCGGGAACACCAAAGATAAAATTGCCGGTGTTGCCGCCCTGCATTTGCACGCCGTTGACGTGGAGCTTGAGATCCAGCGCGTGCACATCGGCGATTTCATCCGCCGTCACCAGCCAAGGGCCAACGGGGCCAAAGCTGTCATAGCTTTTGCCTTTGTCCCATGATCCACCGCGTTCAAGCTGGTAGGCCCGTTCGGAAACATCGTGGACGATCAGATAGCCTGCCACATGGTCAAGCGCAGTGGCGGACGCCACATGACTAGCCCGCACACCGATGACGATGCCAAGCTCGACTTCCCAATCGAGTTTTTCGGCACCCGGCGGTTGGATGATATCGTCATTCGCGCCGCAGAGCGACGAAATTGCTTTTTGAAAAATGATTGGTTCGGCCGGGATCTCCATATTGGCTTCAGCAGCATGATCGCGGTAATTGAGGCCGATGGCGATGAACTTGCGCACGCCGTTAATAGGAACGCCGAAACGAACGTCGCCTGAAACAAGTGGCAAGCTCTCGGGATCAATTCTACGCAATTTGGCAAGACCAGCGGGAGAAATAGCGTCAGCGTCTATGTCGATCACGACACCAACAAGCGAGCGAGTCGCGCCTTTGCTATCGATCAGCCCTGGTTGTTCCGCTCCCGCAGCTCCGTAACGAACAAGCTTCATGCGCTCATCCTCGCGGCAATGCGTTCAGCGGTTTTGAGCGCGGCACTCGTCATGATGTCGAGATTTCCAGCGTAGGCGGGGAGATAGTGAGCCGCACCTTCAACTTCGATGAAAATGGTCACTTTGAGGCCTGTAAAGCTCTCACCCATCTCAGGGATATGAAGCGGTTGATTGCCGCCGATCCGTTCAAACTGCACATCTTGTTTCAGGCGATAACCCGGGACATAGCTCTGCACCTCAGCGAGCATATCCGCTACGCTGGCACGGATAGCGTCTTGGTCTGCGTCATCTGTCAGGCAATAAACGGTGTCACGCATGATCAGCGGCGGTTCGGCTGGATTGAGGATGATGATCGCCTTGCCGCGCCGTGCGCCGCCGACTTTCATGATCGCTTCGCTGGTGGTCTCGGTAAACTCGTCGATATTAGCGCG
>JBJOLA010000137.1:0-6793 GCA_046045815.1 Pseudomonadota bacterium | reverse complement strand
TCCAAGGGCCTGATCCGTGCAGATTTTGATCCCGCCGCCCATGCCCGCGCTTATGAGGCGGGCGGCGCGGCCTGTTTGTCTGTGCTCACCGATGCGCCTTATTTTCAGGGGCATGAGGATTATTTGATCGCCGCCCGTGCGGCTTGCACCCTTCCTGTTCTGCGCAAGGATTTCATGGTCGATCCTTGGCAGGTGCTTGAGGCGCGGAGTATCGGCGCGGATGCAATTCTGATCATCATGGCCGAGGTTGATGATGTGCTGGCGGCGGAGTTGGAAGCCGCTGCGATCCAGTATGATATGGATGTTCTGGTGGAGACCCACGACGCCGAAGAGCTTGACCGGGCGCTCAAACTCAAATCCCGCTTGATCGGGGTCAACAACCGCAACCTCAAAGATTTCACCGTCGATTTCGCGCGGACCTATGAACTGATCGACCGGGCGCCCAAGGATTGCTCATTTGTGGCCGAGAGTGGCCTCACTGCCCATACGGACCTGACGGCAATGGCGGCGCGTGGTGTCCGCTGCTTCCTTGTGGGTGAGGCATTGATGCGGCAGGACGATGTCGAGGCCGCGACCCGCCATTTGCTGACCGGCGCATGAGCAAACTTACCCATCTTGATGCCAGCGGTGCGGCTCATATGGTCGATATATCGGCTAAAGCCCCCACGCTGCGTGAAGCTGTCGCGGAGGGGCGGATCAGCATGTCGCCTGACGCTCTTGCCGCGATCAAGAATGGCACGGCGAAAAAGGGGGACGTTCTCGCCACAGCCCGCATTGCCGGGATTATGGCTGCAAAGAAAACCAGTGACTTGATTCCGCTATGTCACCCGCTCGCTCTGTCCAAAGTCAGCGTGGAATTCGTGTTTGAGGATCAGGGCATTCGCGCCACTGCCACCGCGCGGCTTGCGGGGCAAACCGGCGTTGAGATGGAGTCGCTGACCGCCGCCTCGGTCGCGCTGCTCACGATTTATGACATGGCCAAGGCGGTGGACAAGGCAATGGTCATCAGCGGCGTTCGCTTGCTCTCCAAAACGGGGGGCAAGTCTGGCGATTGGGCCGCAGCCACATGATTGGCATCGACGAGGCGCTGTCCCGTCTGCTTGGCCTTGTCAGCCCATTGCCGTGTGAAACGGTGTCGCTCACCGACTCGATCGGGCGCTGGGTGAGCGAACCGATCACCGCCAAGCGCACCCAACCTGCACGAGACTTGTCGGCGATGGATGGCTATGCGCTCGCCGGAAATGGTCCAATTTCATCCTGGGACGTCGTCGGAGAATCTGCGGCAGGCGTTCCCTATCAAGGTTCGATCATGGCAGGGCAGGCGGTGCGCATTTTCACTGGCGCAGCACTTCCCGCCGGCGCCGACCGGGTGATCATGCAGGAACAGGTGACGCGCGAAGGCAATGTGATCAGCGCAACCTCGACGGCCTTCATCGAACCCGGCCATCATGTCCGCCGTGCGGGGAGTGATTTTCGCACAGGTGATATGTTGATCGAAACCGGCGAGAGGCTAACGCCCGCCCGAATCGCGCTTGCCGTATCAGGAGGATATGCTGAATTGCCGGTCCGCCGCCGGGTGCAGGTGGCAGTGCTCTCCACAGGGAGTGAACTCGTCGCGCCGGGCGAGGAGGCGGGGGATGACCTCCTGCCCGAGTCCAATTCGTTGATGGTCGGCCTGATGCTCCGTGATTTTCGGTGCAGCGTCGTCAGCCCCGGGATCATTCCCGATGATATGGGACTGCTCACTGGGGCCATTCGCCAAGCGCAGGAAACCGCCGATGTGATTGTCACCACCGGCGGGGCTTCGGTGGGGGATCATGATCTGGTGCGGCCCGCGCTGGAGGCGTGCGGCGCGACGCTCGATTTCTGGAAGGTGGCGATGCGGCCGGGCAAGCCGGTGTTTGCGGGCATGCTGGGGCGGAGCGTCATTCTCGGTCTGCCCGGCAATCCGGTCTCCGCTTATGTGACGGCAGAACTCTTCCTGAAGCCGCTGATTGCGGCGCTGGGCGGAGCGAGTGCACCCGCACCAAGGCGAGAGCTAGCAATCCTCCACGGTGAACTGCCCGCTGTCGGTCCGCGTACTGATCATGTCCGGGCGGCGCGAAATCTGGGGCTCGTCACACCCGTCGGTGTGAATGATAGCGCCGCGCTCCGTGCGTTAGCGAAGGCGGACACATTGATCGTGCGCCCGGCTCAGTCTCCGCCCGCCACATCAGGTGATACGATTGAGATCATCATTTTGTCTTGACATGTTCCGACTTGTTCCCTAGTCGTTTGGTTTACGTTCAACTAGGGAGTCGTTCCAATGCTGACCCGCAAACAACATGAGCTTCTGTGCTACATTGACGATCAGCTTTCGGAGAGCGGGGTTTCGCCCTCGTTTGAAGAAATGAAGGAAGCGCTTGATCTCAAATCCAAGTCTGGCGTGCACCGCTTGATCTCTGCATTGGAGGAGCGGGGCTTTATCCGCCGTTTGCCAAATCGCGCCCGTGCGCTTGAAGTGCTGAAAATGCCGGAACGCGGCGATGCTGGCAAGAAGAGTGGCACTGTTGTTTCGCTGCCAGCGCGGAGCCCGTCTGTGCCCCATGCGGCGAATGATGTTCTTGATATCCCTCTCCACGGCCGCATCGCGGCGGGTGCCCCGATTGAGGCGCTTGAGGGGCAGAATATGCTGTCGGTTCCGGCTGCGTTGCTGGGCGCGGGTGAACATTATGCGCTTGAAGTTTCGGGCGATTCGATGGTGGATGCAGGCATTCTCGACGGGGATTATGCGCTGATCCGCAAAGCTGATGTTGCTCGCGAAGGCGATATCATTGTCGCGCTGGTTGACGGCAGTGAAGCCACGCTCAAATATTTCCGCAAGGAAGGATCAATGATCCGCCTCGATCCCGCCAACCGCGCCTATGAACCGCAGCGTTACAACCCGCAGCAGGTTCGAGTGCAGGGAAAACTCGCCGGATTGTTGCGCCGCTATTGAGGCGAAAAAACGTGCATTGCAGCAATTGATGCAACTGCTGGATTGATGCTGAAGCAAGTTAGGAATGGCGGAGACGAATGAGGGATCACGCCCGTTCCTTCACCGAAATCCCCGCCGCGCGCATGAAATTGGCGAGCATCGCGTGGCCGTGTTCTGTCGCGATGCTTTCGGGGTGGAACTGGACGCCGTGGATGGGCAGGGTGGTGTGGCGGAAGCCCATCACATGACCGTCATCCGAAGTCGCGTTGACGATCAAGCTTGCGGGGATATCGTCGACGATCAGCGAGTGATATCGGGTTGCGGTAAAGGGGGAGGGGAGGCCTCCGAACAGCCCGCTACCGTCATGTGATACGGGTGAGGTTTTCCCGTGCATCAGCCCGCCGCGCACGACCTTGCCACCGAAATGCTGGCCAATCGCTTGGTGCCCCAGACAAACGCCGAGCAAGGGGCGCCGTGCCTCCGCGCAGGCCGCCACAAGTTCCAGTGAAACACCCGCCTCATTGGGCGTGCACGGCCCGGGCGAAATCAGAAATGCCTCCGCGCCCGAAGAAAGTGCCTGCCCGGCAGAAATTGCATCATTGCGCACAACCTCAACCTCGGCCCCCAGCTCCATTAGATAATGGACGAGGTTCCAAGTGAAGCTGTCATAATTGTCGATAACCAAAATCACTGCCCAAACCCCACTTCGCCGGCTGCCCGCACCGCTTCCTTCGCCGCCGCCATCAGCGCACCTGCTTTGGCGATACATTCTCGTTCTTCATAGTCTGGTTCAGAATCGGCAACGATCCCCGCACCTGCCTGCACATGCATGACGCCGTCCTTCACGACGGCGGTGCGCAAGACGATGCAGCTGTCCATATTCCCGTCGGGCGAGAAATAGCCGACGCCGCCGGCATAGGCCCCGCGTGTTTCGGGTTCGAGTTCGGCGATAATCGCGCACGCCCTCACCTTGGGTGCGCCGCTCACCGTACCAGCGGGGAAGCCCGCGAACAGTGCGTCGAGCGCGTCCTTGCCTTTTGCCAATTTGCCGACAACGTTCGAAACGATGTGCATCACATGGCTGTAAAATTCGACCATATAGCTGTCAGTCACCGTCACCGTGCCACCTTCCGTCACCCGACCAACATCGTTGCGACCCAGATCGAGTAGCATCAGATGTTCGGCGCGTTCCTTTGGATCAGCGAGCAGGGAAGCCCGGTTTTCGGCATCTTCAGTGGCGGATTTGCCGCGCGGTCGGGTGCCCGCAATCGGGCGGATTGTCACTTCGCCGTCCCGCGCGCGCACCAAAATCTCCGGGCTTGATCCCGTGAGTGCAAAGCCGGGCATGTCCAGATGATAGAGGAAGGGTGACGGGTTGATCCGCCGCAGCGCCCGGTAAAGATCGAACGGGGGCAGCGTGAAAGGCATTGTAAACCGCTGGGCAAGGACGACCTGGAAAATGTCACCCGCCGCGATATAGTCTTTCGCCTTCAGCACCATTTGCCGGTATTTTCCGGGAGCGAGGACGGTGGTTGGCTCTGTGGCCGGCAGTTCCCCGGCCAGTCGCTGCGCTTTGGGCAGTGGCGCGCCGAGCCGGGCCGCAACCTCCTCAATCCGGTCCAGCGCGAGAGCGATCTTGCGGTCATGATCGCCGCCGTCAGGCCACACGGGGGAGGAAATGAACAGCCGGTCTGCCAGCCGGTCAAACACGAGGATGACGGTGGGCCGCACGAACAGCATATCCGGCAGACCAATTGGATTGGCGGGTGGACGCGGGAGCTTCTCTACAAGGCCGATGGTCTCATAGCCGAAATAACCTACCAAGCTCGCCAGCGCAGGCGGCAGGCCCTCCGGCACATCAATCCGGCAAGCATTGACTAGATTGCGCAGCGCCGAGAGGCTGTCCGCCTCGACGGGTACGAAAGCCGCCCGGTCTGTTTGCCACTGGGCATTGATCTCCGCCTGAGCACCGTTCGCCCGAAACATCAGATCAGGCGCGAGGCCAATCAGGCTATAACGCCCGCGAACGGCCCCGCCTTCCACCGATTCCAAGATGAAATCGCCGCGACCTTCTTCATAGAGCTTGAGAAATGCCGAAACCGGGGTTTCAGTATCGGCAATCTCACTGCGCCACACAAGCGCTGGCTTTCCGGCTGTCAGCTGATCACGTGCGCCATCTGTGCTGGCAAGGGTCACTGGGCAGGCGCAGCACCCGTCAGGCTGCGCTTCATGCCGGCGATGGCAGTGTCATTCTTTTTGACGCCCACCTGCGCCTTGATTGCGCTCGCAAATTGCTGAACCAGTTCTTCGCCAACCACGCGGGCCAGTTGTTGCTGGGTCGCCTGGATCAGGCCCGGTGCGGCAGCGGCGTTTCCAGCCGTAATTTTGTCGAGCCAGACAATGTACCAGCCGCCCTTGTTCGGCGCTTCAAGCACCTTGGCTTTGTGCGCGGCCATGCTGAACATTAACGCGAGCGCAGGCGGCACCTTACCTTGCGCCTGCGCGATTTCCATCCGCTTTGCACCCACGGGCTGTGGCCCCGGCAAACGGATGCCCGCAGCGGCAATGGCGGCGGTCAAGCTCATGCCGCCATTCACTTTGGCCGCAATGGCATCGGCAAGCTTCCGCGCGCCTTTCGACGCTTGGTCCGCCATGAAATCAGACAGCACCTGTGGCTTGATCTGTGCCAGCGGTCGCGCTGTGGAGGGGATGATTTTGTCCAGATCGACGAAAGCGAAGGATTGGCCGGGGGCCAGTGTCACAACCTGTGCATCGTCGTCGGGCTCGGCCAGGAACGCATCGTGAAGAATGCGCGGAAGTTCCGGCCCGGGCTTATACCCCGGTGTACTCAGCGCGATTCCGCTGCCGGTCACGGCGGGTGTCGTCACGACAGTCAGCCCTTCAGACTTGACCAGATCATCAAATGTCGAGCCGTCGGCAATTGCATTCTCCAGCTTCGTCACGAAATCGGCGACGGCACCGTCGAGGTTCTTCTTGCTGATATCGGCGGCAAGCGTCGTGCGAACATCGGCCAACGTCTTCGTCACCTTGGGATTGATCGTATCAAGCCGAACCACGCTCCAGCCAAAGGCGGTTTTCTGGGGATCAAGCACCGCGCCGCGCGCCGCCGCAAAGCCCGCCTTGGCCAGCGCTGTGGAGGTCAGGCTCGCAAAGCTATCCTGATCCTGTGCTGCCAACGTCGTTGCTTCGCTGCCAGCTGATTTTGCAGCCACCGCAAAGGCCGTGCCGCCGCGCACGGCGCCCGCAAAGGCCGTCGCGGTTTTCTGGTCAGGCAATATGGCTTGGGTGAAGGCGCGTGTTTCGCTGCCGGCATAAGTTGCTTCATTGGCTTTGTAGGCAGCCGCGATCTGCGCTTCGGTTGCGGTCGCTCTTCCTTCGAAGCGCTTGCGGTCAAACAGCGCATAACGCACGATCCGGGTTTCAGGAACCGTATAGCGTGCGACTTGACGCGTGTAGAACAGGTTGAGCTCAGCATCATTCGGCGGTGATCCCGGCGCGATTGCAGCAGTGGGCACGGCCCCAACCATGCCCGAACGCGATTCGAGCAGCAGCGACGCGAACGGCGTCACCATCTTGGCGGGAACGCGAGTGGCACCCGCTGCGGGCAGAATCAGCGCATTGGTATATTTATCCCGCGCGAGATCCTCACGCACTTGCGCTTCTGTCAATTTGCGTTGTGAGAGGATGCCGAGGAAGGTGTTGCGATCAAATTTGCCGGTGGGGCCGTTGAACGCCGAAATGCTCGCCAATTCCCCATCGACAAGGCGCGGGCTGATCCGCATGCCGTTTTCCCGAGCGAACGCTTCAAATGCGAAG
>JBJOLA010000086.1:0-8690 GCA_046045815.1 Pseudomonadota bacterium | reverse complement strand
GTCAGGGTCAGGGTCACCTTGCGGTCGACCAGCAACTTGGCAACGCGAGCAACCTGGAGCTCCACGATTGGCCCCATATGATCTTGGCCAAGGCGGTGGAACAGGATGATTTCATCGAGCCGGTTTAGGAATTCGGGGCGGAAATGACCACGTACGATTTCCATCACTTGCGGCTCGACTTTCTCCACATCTTCGCCTTCACCCAGGCTGGCGATGAACTGCGATCCAAGGTTCGACGTGAGAATGATAATCGTATTGGTGAAATCAACGGTTCTGCCCTGGCCGTCGGTCAGGCGGCCATCGTCGAGCACTTGGAGGAGGACGTTGAACACATCGCCGTGCGCTTTCTCCACTTCGTCGAACAGGATCACCTGATAGGGGCGGCGGCGGACGGCTTCGGTCAAAACCCCGCCTTCTTCATAGCCGACATAGCCCGGAGGCGCACCGATCAGGCGGGCGACGCTGTGCTTTTCCATATATTCGGACATGTCGATGCGGACCATCGCGGCGTCATCATCGAACATGAAGCCAGCCAGCGCTTTGGTGAGTTCGGTCTTGCCGACGCCCGTGGGCCCGAGGAACAGGAAGCTGCCGAGCGGGCGATTGGGGTCTTGCAAACCAGCCCGCGAACGGCGGACGGCGGTGGAGACGGCCTTCACCGCATCTGCCTGACCAATCACACGCTGGCCAATCGTCGCTTCCATCGCAAGCAGCTTTTCGCGTTCGCCAGTCAGCATCCGTTCCATCGGAATGCCAGTCCATTTGGCGACGACGGCGGCGATATCATCCGCCGTCACTTCTTCACGGAGCATCGCGCCTTCGGCAGCGCCTTCGGCTTCGGCGAGCTGCTTTTCAAGCTGAGGGATCGTGCCATATTGCAGCTCGCCAGCCCGCGCGAGATCACCCGAACGCTGCGCCTGGTCAAGCTGGAGGCGTGCACCGTCGAGGGCTTCCTTGACCTTGGCCTCACCGTGGATCTTGTCCTTCTCGCCCTGCCAACGGGTGGTGAGTACGGCCGATTCCTCCTCCAGATCGGCGAGCTCGGTGCGCAGGTTCGCGAGCCGATCCTTTGATGCGGCGTCAGTTTCCTTCTCGAGCGCCAGGCATTCGATCTTCATTTGGATGATCTTGCGGTCAAGCGTTTCGATTTTTTCGGGCTTTGACTCTACCTCCATCCGCAGGCGCGATGCCGCTTCATCCATCAGGTCAATCGCCTTGTCTGGCAGGAACCGGTCCGAGATATAGCGGTGCGACAGCGTTGCAGCGGCGACCAGCGCGCCGTCAGTGATGCGCACGCCGTGGTGCAGTTCGTATTTTTCCTTGAGGCCGCGCAGGATCGAGATCGAGTCCTCCACAGTTGGTTCGCCGATGAAGACCGGCTGGAAGCGGCGCTGAAGAGCGGCGTCCTTTTCGACATGTTTCCGGTATTCGTCGAGGGTGGTTGCGCCGATGCAGTGGAGTTCGCCGCGTGCGAGCGCCGGCTTGAGCAAGTTGGACGCATCCATCGCGCCTTCGCCTTTGCCCGCACCAATCAGCGTGTGCATTTCATCGATGAACAGCACGATCTGCCCTTCGGCGCCGCGCACTTCATCGAGCACGGATTTCAGTCGTTCCTCAAATTCGCCGCGATATTTGGCACCTGCGATCAGTGCGCCCATATCGAGCGACATCAGCTGACGATCCTTGAGACCGTCCGGCACATCGCCGTTCGCGATCCGCAGCGCGAGGCCCTCAGCGATGGCAGTCTTACCGACGCCAGGTTCACCGATCAGCACGGGGTTGTTCTTGGTCCGCCGCGCGAGGATTTGGATCGTCCGGCGGATTTCCTCATCACGACCGATGACGGGATCGAGCTTCCCTTCACGCGCGGCCTCTGTCAGATTGCGAGCATATTTCTTGAGCGCATCGTAGGTTTCCTCGGCCGATGCTGTGTCGGCTGTCTTGCCTTTGCGTAAGGCGTTGATCGCCGCGTTCAGCGCCTCCGCCTTTAGCCCGGCGGCGGCGAGTGCCTTGCCCGCTGCCGTGCTGCTCGCCAGCGTCAGCGCCAACAAAAGACGCTCGACGGTGACAAAGCTATCCCCGGCCTTCTGCGCAACCTGTTCCGCTTGATCGAGGATGCGGACTAGATCATTGTCGAGTCCGGGCGTTTGCTGCGCCCCCGATCCAGAGACTGCAGGCACTTTTGCAAGCAACGCGTCGGTTTCCCGCACAGCAACACCCGCATTCCCGCCCGCCGCCTTGATCAGGCCCGCGCACATGCCTTCACTATCTTCGAGCAGTGCCTTCAGCAGATGCTCGGGCGAAATCCGCTGGTGGTTCATCCGGATCGCAACCGTCTGCGCGCTTTGCAGGAAACCCTTGGCGCGCTCGGTGAATTTTTCCATGTTCATGAGGTGACAAACTCCTTTGCCAGCCTATGTAGTGTTGCCAAATTGCCACACAAGGGGTGTCAGGCGAAGAGTGCGGTGACACGGTCCCAAAGCGCTGCGTACCAAGGCTCCCCTGTATCCAGCAGTGAAGATGTCCGCGCACCATTCTTGCGCATTTCATCCCGGATACCGGGGATTCCCCAGCCTGTCAGCGAAGCGAGGTTGCGCGCTTCGGCGTCCCACCTTTTGACCAAGCCGTTGCGATATTCCTGACCAGCAGCGCATTTGGCAGGGCCCTTGAAAGTATGGCGAATGACGTACCTCGCTTGAAAATTCTCACTATCATCGGTTTCTTGCAGCATCAGATCCTCAGGGAATGTGCTGCGGGTGTAACGGAGATGCAGCCGGGTGACGAAGACGGATTCGTCGTCTGCCCAACGCGCGCCGAGTGCTTTGGCCTCATCGCTGCTCAGTGGCTCCGACGCGCAAGGATCACACGAACTACTGTCCCAGGCATATTCGAGGAACACCGCGTGCATCTGTTGCTGCGCGACCGCTTTGCTGAACATCGAGCGGTAGAATCGGGGGAACTGAGACTTCACAAACACTGGAATATCAAGGTCTGACTTGAGCTTGACCGTCCGGTAGTTGGTGGTTTCAACCCGGCCGTTCGGGGTCAGGGCATAAACGAAAAGCTCCTGCGGCCCCTTCGCGTTGACCGTTCCGAGCCGGATTGGGAGCATGAATTTGCGGTGGGTGTAGGTGATCTGGAGGGGGCGCAGTGTTTCCGCCCCCTGCGCCGCGTGGCGTTTGAGGTTCACCTTGGCGACGAAGAATTTCATATTCTGGCGGAGGTAGCTGCCGACAACCGGCGCGGCCCCTTCGGGCATCTTGTAGCCATTTTGCGTGAGCCAGGTGACGAGGCCGTTGGACTGTGTGGCCGAGAGGACGAGGATGTCATATTCCCCGACTTGATATTGCGCCTCGATCCGGACACCGAGGGCGTTGGCGCTGGATCGCTTTTGACTGGTGACGACGATGTCTTCCATCGCACCGGCCGGAGCGGACTCATACATGATTGGCGGCGCACAGGGATCAGGATCAAAATATTCGACCAGACGCGGCGCGGAATAATTGTCGACCCGCCCGATCAAACCGGGATCGATCACGCGGACCGCATCGCGGCGGATCACAGTTGGCACAGGCACAACCATCGCGAAACTGGACGGTGAGCCTTCATAGTCGGATGACATCGTGACGACCGTCTGTTGATCCTTGCGGGCGAGCACGACTTTTGACGCATGGTTGAACAGCTGCGCATTGGCTTGTGCCACATAGAATCCGCAGAAAGCGGCGGCAGGAGTTGTCAGACCAGCAACAACTGTCGCAATGAACAGGCTAAGCCATTTCTTCACGTCGCACTCCTCTAGTGGGTATCCATTCAAATCGGTTTGCGCGGAACAGCCAGTCGATGACGGGCGTCAGCGGAGACAGCAGGGCGAGCGCATAGAGCGGTGCGCCGACCAGTTGTAGCTTCATCTGTAGCAGGAGCGCGGCAATCGCCACCAAAGCCGCAAACAGCAATCGGCCAAAACGGTGGTTCGCGGTGGAGCGTGGATCGGTGATCATGAAGCAGGTGAAGACGATCAGTGATCCGTTCTGCAACTGATGAAACGGGATGGACAGTGGATCGCCAAGATAGAGCGCGCGTCCTAGCAGGCATGCAGCATAGCTGGCCGTAAAGGCCAACGCGACGTCGAGGCGACCCGCACGGCTCAGCACGAGAGCCGCAAAGCCGATCATCACGCCCGCAATCCAGGCGACATGCCCCCACTGGCCAGGCGTGATCCAGATCCGGTCACTCAGAAGGAGGAGTGCGACGATGGCGCTGTTGGCCGGATTGAAGAGATGCTTGCCGCCGACGCGGATCCACGCCTTCACGCTCATCGCCAGCGCGCCCGCCACCCCAAACCAAAGCGGACTTCCCGCGCGCATGAGCAGCGCGAGTGAACAGGAAGTGATGAGCGGAGAGCGCCAGTCAAAGGCCTCTCCACGCAGCTTAGCCCATAGCCATTGCCCGCCCCAGCAGCCGGCGACAGCACACGCAAAGCTGGCAAGACCAGACCCAAAATCAGACCAGAAGTTTGAAAGCAGCAAAAGCGTGAAAAGCGCAGCGATTTGAAAATAACGGGCGTCCATTCCCAAACGACTTTGCGCTGCAGCCACTCACCGACTCCTTATCGCAGGAAGGATGGCAGTTTCAACGCAATGGATCAAGCGGCAAGTCTGCTGGCTTATCGCACCATCGATTTCACATGGGCAAGCACGCGCTTCCAATGATCCCGGTCGCGCTTAGAGGTGTGTTCTGACTCGATCCTTTCGTTCAGAATCGGCAGAGTCCCACCGCCAAATTGATCGATGAGATTGCGCGCATCCCGTTCATTGCGTGCCTTTTGCTGTCGCCAAGCCGACGTAAAAACCAAAGCCATGTATCACCCATGAACTTGCTGCTTAGTAGAAAATCAGATCCAGCCGGACCGCCACAACTGTGACATCGGGATGAATTCGAAATTCAATCCGTGTTCGCGATGGCGATAATAGCACATCCCCTTCCCGAAACAAGCGTGTTTGACCCTTGCTGTCTGGCCAGCATTGTTGAATGGTGCAGAAAATATGATGTGGTGGAGGAATTATGCGGCGGGTTGGAAAATGGGCTCTGGGCCTGGTTGTTGTGCTGGCGATCATTTCAATGTTTTGGGAGCCGCTAGTTGCTCAGAAGGTGCCCGCACCCGCAGCGCATGTCTATACTGTTCAAATTGTCCGCGATGAATATGGCGTTCCCCATATCAACGGCAAGACTGACGCTGATGCATCCTACGGCCTCGCCTATGCACACGCCGAGGATGACTTTGCGACCATCCAGGAAGTCATCGCGATGACGCGGGGGCGGGCCGGCGCGATGCTCGGCCAGGACGGGGCCAAGATCGACTATGTTGAGCATCTCTTGCGCGCGCGCGAAACGGTGAGCCGCGATTATGCGTCGATCCCGGCGGACGTAAAGGCGGTGATGGACGGCTATGCGTCAGGCCTCAATCTCTATGCTGAAAAGCACCCGGATGAAGTGCGGCTGTCAAAGCTGTTTCCTGTCAACGGGCAGGATGTCGCGACCGGCTTTGTGCTGCGGTCTCCCTTCTTTTTTGGCCTTGATGATACGATCGGGAAACTCACCAAGGGTGAAGAACCCTCCGCCGATACCGTTGCGCCGATGGAACCCGTCGTTACGCCTGCGGGTAAAGACCCGTCGATGAACGGCTCGAATGCCTTCGCCGTTTCCCCCAAACGGATGACCGACGGCAAGACCTGGCTGATCTCCAATTCTCATCAGCCCTATGAAGGCTCAGTCGCTTGGTACGAGGCAGTGATGCATTCCGATGAAGGGCTCGACATGGCGGGGGCATTGTTCCCCGGATCGCCCTACATCCTGCTCGGCCATAACCGCAATCTGGGCTGGACCAACACCGTTAATCAGCCTGATCTGGTGGATGTATACAAACTCACACTCAACGCGGCGGGCGATGAATATCAATATGACGGCAAATGGTTGCCACTCGAAAAACAGCGCGTCTGGCTTCCGATCAAATTTGGGCCATTCACTGTGCCGATCCCCAAGACGATCTATCACGCTATCCAAGGCCCGGTGATCGTCAACAAGAACGGCGCGTTTGCGGTCCGCTATGCCGGGATTGATCAGGCCAAGGCGCTTGAGCAATATTACCGCAACACAAAGGCGAAGGATTGGGCGGAATGGTCCACGTCAATGTCGCTGGGCGGCATCCCTGCCACCAACTTCATCTATGCCGATAAGACCGGGCGGATCGCCTATATCTATTATGCGCTGATCCCGCCGCGCAAACCCGGGTATGATTATACCAAAGTGCTGCCGGGCAACACGTCCGCCGACATGTGGCAAGGCAGTATCAGCTTTGATCAGATGCCCAAGGTCGTAAATCCCGCATCGGGCTTTGTGGTGAATTCGAACAACACGCCGTTTCTCGCGGCGGGTGCGGGTTCTGAACTGGACCCCAAGAATTTCCCGCCCTTGCTTGGGATCGAGCGGCGCAAGACCAACCGGATCGTGCGCGCGCTGGAGTTGTTTGCGGGCGAAAAGGGCAAGATCACGCCGGAGCGCTTGCTCCAGATCAAATTCGATACCGGCTATAGCAAGGCGAGCTTCGCCGGGGCGTGGTACACCAAGATCATGGCGGCTGATCTGAAGGCGGAACCAGACTTGCTCGCAGCGCAGAAGCTGCTGGGCACCTGGGATTGGAACAGTGATGGCAATCATCCTGCCGATGCGATTGGCGAAGCGATGATGCATCTGGCGAATAGTGACAATTATCACGGCCGCCCGCTGCCAAAGGTGGAACCCAAATTGCGCGAAGTTGTCGATGCATTGATGAAGGGCTTCGGCCGGATTGATCCTCCACTCGGCGATGTCCAGCGGTTGCGACACGGCAATGTCGATCTGCCCGCCAATGGAGGGACGGATACATTGCGCGCCGCCACGATTTGGGAACCCCAGCCCGATGGCCGGATGCGGGTGAAACACGGCGATAGCTATGTCATGCTGATCAATTGGGACCGCGTGGGTAAGGTGACGAGCCAATCAATCCAGCCTTATGGCGCGGCGACCACACGGCCCAATTCGCCTCATTATACCGATCAGATGAAGTTGTTTGAGGCACATAAATTCAAGGCCGTTCATTTCGAATGGGCCGATGCACTGGCTCATTCCACCCGGACCTATCACCCCTGATGCCACCGTCGTCACTATCTTGGGAGCGGCCTCGGCTGAACGTGTAGGAAATAAACGGCGGATTCTTCAAGAAGTGGAAGGGTTTTGCGCTGTTTAGAGTGGACGGCATTTTGAGAGAAAGCTGCTCACAATGCTGGCAGCCAGAAGCGGGTTCCCGATGTTGAGGTGGGAGTTAACAGGATATTTCCTGTTTGCCAAGTGAAATTCAATCCTAATACCAAGTTTCGATAATCGTGCCGCATGAATTCATCGTCATTCCCGCCCTCCGGTTTGACGGCGGTTTGTCGGTCATCAAACGGGGGCGTATGATGTCATGCGAGTCGTTTTACTCAGCTCACCAGGTTTGGAGATGCATCATGAAAATGAAGGGTGACGAAATCCATGTTTCAACTGAGGAGGCAAGGGGCGCGGTGACGCAGCACGGCGTGCGTTACGTCCTGCTCATTTCGCTCGTCTTGGCGATCATCGCATTGTCGGCCATCTGGATGACGGGCACGCTCCGGGGCTGAGACTTACGCAGGCACGACATAATCCCGCGCCGCCGCCGACAGTTTCTCGACGCATTCGCTGATGTGGCTTTCTTCGATGTTGAGCGGCGGCAGGATACGGATCACATTGTCTCCGGCAGAGACGAGCAGTAGCCCGTGATTGTCTCGGCAGTGCGCTACGAAGGCGCGCGGATCTGTCTTGAGTTTGACGCCGAGCATCAGGCCCATGCCGCGCACGCTGTCGAACAGATCGTCATGATTGGGGATGAGCTGTTCAAGCGCGCCGCGCAGCCGGTCTCCCGTTGTCGTGACGCTATCCAGAAAACCCGGTTCGAGGATGATATCAAGCACCGCTTGCCCTGCCGCCATCGCCAGCGGATTGCCGCCATATGTGCTGCCGTGGGTGCCGATGACCATACCCTTGGCGGCGTTCTCCGTCGCGAGACAAGCACCCATCGGGAAGCCCGCGCCTATGCCCTTGGCCACCGCCATAATATCGGGCGTGATCCCATATTGCTCATGCGCGAAGAAGGTGCCGGTGCGGGCATAGCCACACTGCACTTCATCCAGCACCAGCAGCAAGCCATGTTCATCGCAGATCGCGCGGAGGCCTTTCAGGAATTCCGGGCTGGCAGGGCGAACGCCGCCTTCGCCTTGGACGGGCTCGACGAGGAAACCCGCGGTGTTATCATTCACCAGCGCTCGCGCCGCCTCCAGATCGTCAAACGGGGCATAGGCAAAACCGGGCAGCAGCGGCTCAAAACCGTCGCGCATCTTTTCCTGATTGGTCGCGCTGATCGTGCCGAGCGTCCGCCCGTGGAAGGCGTTGTTGAACGTGATCAGGGTGTTGCGCTGCGGGTTGCCATTGGCGAAGTGAAAACGCCGCGCCGTCTTTATCGCGCATTCCACTGCTTCCGCGCCGCTGTTGGTGAAGAACACGGTATCCGCGAATGTGTGATCGACCAGCCGCTGCGCCAGCGCCTCGCCTTGCGGGCTGCCGTACAGGTTGGAGACGTG
>JBJOLA010000010.1:0-5184 GCA_046045815.1 Pseudomonadota bacterium | reverse complement strand
TGAAGCAATATCGATGGACGGAACGTTGAACGACGTAATGCTTGCCGCAATGTCGGCATGGCTAACTTGGATGTTGCGAGCAAGAGTGCTGACAATGATGGAAATGCCAAAGCTGCTGCCCAAATTGCGGAACAACGTCATCATTGTAGCCCCATCGGTGCGGTGCTCCGGCGCAAGCGTTGCAAACGCAATCAAGTTTACCGGTACGAATACAAAACCCAGTCCTAAACCCTGTATGAAGCTCGATATCAATATCTCTCGCGATCCCATTTCGAGCGACCACCGCGTCATCGTCCACAATGAGAATGCGGCAAGGGTGTAGCCAACTGAAATAAGCAGCCGGCTGTCCACCTTGCCCATCAATCGGTTGGTAATAAGCATCGTAATAAATACACCGCAGCCGCGCGGCGCCATCAGCAAACCGGTGTCCATCACATCATAGCCATAAACCGTCTGATACATCGTAGGCAGTATAGCCGACAGGGCGACATTGGCGACACCAAGGATCACCATGAAGGCTAGACCCATTATGAAGTTTGGATCACGTAGCATTTTTCGGTTGAAAAGCGGATGGCCAACGCCGCGCGTATGAACGAAAAAAATCCAGAGAAGTGACAATGCGAGCAGAAGCTCAACTATGATCTCTCTCGATGAAAACCAATCTTTATCCTGTCCTCTGTCGAGCATCAGCTGCAATGCACCCAACGCAATACCTAGCAAAACCGCCCCAAAAATATCCAGCTGGCGTTTGACACGTGGATGCGATGGCAGCAGCCACCAAAGGATAACTAGCGCGGGGATTCCGATCGGCAGATTGACGTAGAACACCCAGCGCCAGTTTAGCGTTTCAGTCAGAAACCCGCCGATGAATGGACCAGAAATCGGGCCGATCATCACGACCATGCCCCATATTGACATTGCTTGGGCCTGCTTGCTCGGCTTATTGATATCAAACATCGTAGTTTGCGCCAACGGACCAATAAAGGCCGACGACATCCCCTGTATCGCCCTGAAGATCACCATTTGCGTGAGGGATGTTGCCGCGCCGCAGAGCATTGAGGATAGAACGAACACGGCCGACGCCCCGAGAAACAGGTTTCGCGAGCCAATACGTGCCGACAACCAGCCGGTCAGGGGCAGCACCATAACGCCCGCAATGATGAAGCTGGTCAGCACCCAGCTGATCGATTCCATCGACGCCCCAAGACTTGTTCGCATATGGGGGAGCGCAACGTTCGCGATGGTAAGGTCAAGAAACTGACAAATGGACATGCCCATCACAGCCGCCATCAGCAAGCCGGTGTGCCTACTTTTAAGCGTGGCCTGATCTTCAATCACATTATTTGTCAGTGTCAATGCGGACATGTGTCGACAGACCAGCGATCAGAGGTCGCGCTGGCTTACTGTCGATGGCAATCCGCACGGGGATACGCTGCGTAACTTTTACCCAGTTTCCGTTTGCATTTTGAGCGGGAAGCACCGAAAATTCTGAACCAGTCCCTGCGCCGATGCTGGCGACATGTCCCTGCAACTTCATGTCGGGATAGGCGTCAAACCAAAGCTCGGCTGGTTGACCAACCCGCATCATCTTGAGGTCCGTTTCCTTGAAGTTGGCGCCGATCCAGCTTTGATCGCTGACGACGACGCTGACTGCCGGGAGGCTCTGGGTCATCATCTGGCCGACCAGCAGACGGTCAGCTTGGCTAATTGTTCCTGATACTGGGGCACGGACTTCCGTTTTAGTAAGGTCATAAGCGGCCTTGCGTTTCTGCACTTCGGCGGCCAGCACACCCGGGTTAACGCCGGGAGCCGTGGGTGCAGTCGCGAGTGCGGCACGCGCATTGATCGCATCGCCTTGGGCAACGGCAACTTTGCTGCGGGCATCCGATAGCGCATGTTGTGCCGCATCCAACCGTGCACGCGTTGTAAAGCCGCGCCGCATCAGTTCAGATTGACGGCGATATTCGCCTTCAAAGAAGCGCACATCTTCGCGCGCGCTCGCAATATCAACGCTAGTGGTCTGGTAAGCGGTTTCCATCCCGACGACCTTCACTTGCGCCGCCGCGATCGTCGCATCGGCCTGCGCAATCGCGATACGGAATGGCTCAGGCTCGATACGAAACAGCAGGTCGCCCACATTGACGTGCTGGTTTTCCTTTACCCCTACAAAAACGATCCGCCCGCCCACTTCCGAGCTGACCGACACTTTGTCCTGCTGCACATAGGCGTTGTCGGTCGAAACGAAGTGATCGTTAGCGATGTAATACCAGGTTGCACCGCCAATCAGAATGGCCGGAACAGAGAGCATCAACAATAGCTTACCAAGCCGACGTCCAAGGGTGGGGCGCCGCCCCACTGGGGTTGCCGCAGCGATATGAATCTCGGGATCGCGATCAGCCATGTGTCACCATCGGTTCCACTGGGCGGCGCAACAGGTTCAAGCGGATGCGTTCGAGCGTGGCCACCATGTTGTTGCGCTCCTCTGCCGCCACTCCCTCAAACGCTTCTTCAAAAACCGACTCAGCAAGCGGGCGAAGACTGTCAATCACACCCTGTGCCTTCACTGTGAGAAACAGACACCAAGCGCGCCGATCCGCAGGATCTGGGCGCCGCTCAACGAGATCAGCCTCTTGCAATCGGTCAACCATCCGGCAGACGGTAATCGGCTCCACCTCGAGCAGATCAGCAAGCTTGCCTTGATTGACCCCTTCGTGACGGCGGAGCATCGTGAGCACTTGCCACTGCGGCCGGGTAACGCCGATGTCACGCGCGCGCACGTCAAACGAGCGCCGCAAATGCCGAGCAACATCGACAAGCACAGTTCCGAGATTTTCATTCATGAGGCCATATTTAATAACAATGCTTATTATTTTCAAGCCTATTATAACTATAGGCTCAGGCATTCCGCGCCCACGCCCTTCTTACGGTTCCAGGTCGACGACGAGCATCAGCAATTTGGCATCAATCGCGCAGCCCTCGCTGCGTTTGGAAGCAATGAAGGCAGTTACCTGATCAAGCCGGATTCGGTGCACGATGATATTTTCGTCGTCGACCCCGCCGCCCTCGCCGATGCGCTTAAGGCCGTGCGCGCGGGCCATCGTGAAACTTTCGCTGACCATGCCGGGTGAGGAATGAAATTCACCGAGAATGTCGATGCGGTCAGCGCAGTATCCGGTCTCCTCCGCAAGTTCCCGTGCGGCTGCGATTTCAACGGATTCACCCGCAGTCTCATCCCCAACCAATCCGGCGGGCAGCTCCAGACACATTCGACCGAGCGGCACCCTATATTGTTCAACGAGCAAAACGTGTCCATCATCAATCGCGAGGATCACTGCAGCTTTGATGCCGCGCGCTCTCGAAACATATTCCCACTTGCCGTTGACCTTTGTAGTGATGAACCGACCTTGCCATACGATTTGTTCAGCCATTCGGACGCCCCAGAAATCGTCGAAGGATCATAGCTCGATGAGCCGATCCGGGAGTTCGTTGGTGTCATCGGCCTGACGCGGAAATTGCGCCGCGAGAACGACACCGACGTCGCGCACCGCGGCAACCATGCCGTCGGCAACCTTCCCTTGACAGACAAGCGCGAGCATATCGACCATTGCTTCGCCCCACACAGTCTCCGGCACCACCGTGTGGATGGCTTCATCAGCAACGATCTCCGCGCGCCGTTCGGCAAGTGAGAGGTAAATGAGGATGCCCGTGCGGCCCGCTGTCCGCCGTTCCGCGCCGACCTTGAAGTATCGCACCGCCCGCCTGCGGACGCGCCGTGTTTTGACACCGGGCAGCGTCAAGGCGAGCCGCAGCGGGATCCACTGCATCAAGAGCCGCGTCGATGCGAATTTTATCGTGAAGACGGCAAGCGCGAGTTCAAATGCCTCAGCTATCGTAAGCTCAGTAATCCAGCCATTCGACAAGAGGCCAAGCATTTTCTCATAGAATATCGGGTACGCCGCCAGCGCAGCCAATGCCGCAATGCCGACGCCTGCGGACCACCAAAGCGCAGCGTCAAGATAGCGGTCCGAATGATCGGCCACGATTGTCACAATTTCGCCCGACGTACCTTGTTCAGCGGCGCTGACGGATTCACTCACGCGAGCCCGGTCTTCTGCGGTGAGGAGGTGGATATTTGCCATTACCAGCTCCCCGAGGCCCCGCCGCCGCCAAACGATCCACCACCGCCCGAAAAGCCGCCTCCAAATCCGCCGCCACTACCCCAGGACGAACCGCCGCTATCGCCCCAGGAGGAGCCACCTCCCCCGCCGCCCCAGATGATCACCGGACCACCACCAAAGCTTCGCCCGCGTCGTCTGCCGAAGATCAGAGGCCAGATGACGGGAAGGATGAAGAAGAAAAAGATGAACAGCCAGAACATTACCGCACCGCTGCTATTACCCTGATGACGCTGTTTCTGTTCTTGCACGGCAAGGACTTGTGCCTGTTTCGCGGCTTCCTCCGGCGGCAAGCTGAGTTGCTTGATGAGGGCGTCGACACCCGCATTAATCCCACCGGGATAATCTCTTGCCTTGAAGCGCGGCGTGATCAGGTCGCGAATAATGACGCCTGAATATATGTCCGTGACGATGGGTTCCAGCCCATAGCCAATCTCCACCCGCACGCGGCGCTCATTTGGCGCAACGAGCAGCAATGCGCCATTGTTGCTCGACTTTTGTCCTATCTGCCATGTGCGGCCGAGTTGATAGCCGAAATCCTCAATCGGATAACCTTGCAGATCGGGAACAGTGGCGACCACCAACTGCCGCCCACTTTGCTTCTCAAGCGCCTCAAGTTTAGCCGTCAGTGCCACTTCATCGCCCGGCGTCAGGATATCCGCCTGATCCACCACCCGTTCAGAAAGCGGCGGGAAATTTTGGGCATGAGCCGGAAGCGCACTGATCGCGATAAGCGCAAACAGCAAAACGAGCTTGTGCAGAAACTTCATCATGATGAGATTTCTCCGATAATTGCTTCGGTCCCGGCGGCGATTCCTGCCGGAAAATTACCGGCCTTGAACGATGGAATCATCTGCCCCGTCATGATCCTTGATGCCTCTTCGTCGGTCAACTTTTGCTCAAGTCCGATCCCCACCTCGATCCGCGCTTTTCGGTCAAGCGGCGCAACCAACATCATCACACCGTCATTGCGCTCCACCGTCCCAACCTGCCAATGATTGGCGAGGCA
>JBJOLA010000309.1:0-2573 GCA_046045815.1 Pseudomonadota bacterium | reverse complement strand
CAACGGCAGCGGCGGCATTCACTGCCCAAGATATTACCCGCGAAAACCCGATTGTCTCGACGATCTTCCCCACTGGTGAGCGGGTGCAAATTATTGTGCCGCCCGTAGTCCCCGATGAAACAGTGTCGATCACCGTGCGCAAACCCTCGACGGTGACGATGACGCTGGCAGATTTTGAAGCGGCGGGCTTGTTCAAGGATACGCGTATCGCTGAGAAAAAGGTGACACCCAGCGAGCTGGACCTGCTCGCGCTGCTCCGCGCAGGCCGCCATGTTGAATTCTTCGAGCGCGCGGTGAAGGCCAGGCTCAATATCCTGATCTCCGGCGCAACCGGGTCGGGCAAGACCACACTGTCTAAGGGCTTGATCCAGCTCATCCCGCCCGAAGAACGGCTGCTGACGATTGAAGATACCCGCGAACTGATCGTCCCGCACAAAAATGTCGTCCACATGCTTTATGCCAAGGACGGCCAAGGCACCGCCAATGTCACGGCAAAACATTTGCTCGAAAGCGCGCTCAGAATGCGACCTGACCGTATTTTGCTTCAGGAACTGCGCGACGGGACGGCATTCTTCTACCTGCGCAACGTGAACTCGGGCCATCCCGGCTCGATCACGACCATCCATGCGGATTCAGCGGAGCTGGCTTTCGAGCAACTGACCTTGCTGGTCAAGGAGAGCGAAGGCGGTTCCGATCTGTCGCGCGATGACATTCGCGCGCTGCTCAAGATGCTCGTCGATGTCGTGGTGCAGACCAAAAAAGAGGGCGGAGAATTTCGCGTGACGGAGATCTATTTTGACCCAGAGAGCAGGCACCTCGCCTGACGGCGGGGCAGGAAGATTGTTGATCGGCATTCCGCTGGGGATTCTGATCGCGCTCGCCATCGCCAGCATGATCGGGTGGGTGATGCTGGGTCTTCCGGTGACGGCTTACGACCCGCTGAAAATGCCGCAGTTCATCTACTATTATCGCGGCGATCCCCGCGTCGTAAAGGCAATGGCAGGTGGATTGGTGGGCGGCGTCACGCTCCTTGTCGTGCTGATCTATGCCCTATGGGCGCGCGGCGCACCGCTCCACGGGGCGGCACGTTTTGCCGATGAACGTGAACTCAAACGGCATGGTTTCCGTTCGACCTCGGGCATACTCGTTGGGCGAAAGGCTAGGCGCTTCCTGACTTTTGGTGGAAGCGAGCATGTCCTTGTCGAAGCGCCGACCCGTTCGGGTAAAGGCGTTGGTATCGTCATTCCCAATTTGCTGACATGGGCTGGCTCCGTCGTCGTTCTCGACGTCAAACGCGAGAATTTCGATGCGAGCGCGGGATTCCGCGAGCACTACGGCCAGCAAGTTTTTCTGTTCAACCCGACTGACCGGCAGGGGCGCACCGCGCGCTATAACCCTCTCGCCTATATTGACCGCAGCGACCCCGATGATGTGATCATCGAGCTGCAAAAGATCGCCACAATGCTGTTCATCGCGCCCGAACGCGGCGAAGCCTTTTGGGCAAATGGCGCGCGCACCGGCTTTGCCGGTGTCGGCGCGTGGCTCGCTGAAACCAGCGACGAACCGCTAACGATGGGTGCGATCTACCGCCATCTGACCGAGGGTGACGCCCGCAGTTTCTTTAGACAAGAACTCGCCAACCCTAAGCTCGGACTCTCGGTAGGATGTCGGACAGCCCTTGCGGATTTTGCGGGCGGGTCGGAGAATAGCTTCGCGGACACCAAAAAGACTATCACCAACGTCCTTGGCCTTTGGCTTAATCCACTGGTCGATGCGGCAACAGCCACAAGCGATTTTGACCTGCGCGACCTGCGGAAACGGCATATGTCGGTCTACCTCGGCGTATCGCCCGACGAACTCGACCGCATCGCCCCGCTTTACAATTTGCTGTTCCAGCAACTTATTGATCTGAATGTTCGGGAATTGCCCGATGAAAAAACGCCAGTGCCGGTGCTGGTCATTCTCGATGAATTCGCGCGGCTTGGGCGGGCGTCCGTTATCGCCAGCGCCTTTTCCTATGTCGCGGGCTACGGCATCCGTTTGCTCCCCGTGATCCAATCGCGGTCGCAATTGCGCGGTGTTTACGGCGAGCATGTAGCCGACGAAATCGTCGCCAATTGCGGGGTCGAAGTGGCTTTCACACCCAAAGAACTGCGTGTTGCGAACGAACTCTCGGATCGCATCGGCTATGTCGGACAGGAAAGTGTCACTAGATCACTCACGATAAACGGCTGGCTTGCCAACCGCTCGAAATCCATTTCCGAACAACGTCGCGCGCTGATGCTGCCCCAGGAACTGATGCAATTTCCAACCGACAGACTGATCTTACTGCGCGGCGGCATCCCGCCGATCATCGGCACCAAGATTTTCTATTTCAAAAACCGCTTCTTCAAAAAGCGGGCGTTCCCGCCACCAGTGGTGCCATCCATTGAACGCAAAGCCACGATGGCGGTTCCACCTCCACCCTTTGCGAAAACGACCCCGCGAAAGGCCAAGGCAACCCAAGTGCCTCCGCAGAATCCCGTGACCTACATACCAGGCCACGCGGTGCCATTCCTTGACGTGCGCACCGA
>JBJOLA010000287.1:0-2561 GCA_046045815.1 Pseudomonadota bacterium | reverse complement strand
GAACTGGCCAACCGGTTTCAGGCGGGCGGCGATTTCGCCCAAGCCTATGTGATCGCGCATGAGGTGGGCCATCATATCCAGAAGCTGACCGGCGTTGCAGATCAAGTCCAGCAGGCACAGGCCCGTGCGAGCAAGGTCGAAGGCAATCAGCTGCAAGTCGCGATGGAGCTTCAGGCGGATTGTTATGCTGGGGCTTGGGCCGCGCAGAATAAGGACCGTATCGAGCCCGGTGACGTTGAAGAAGGGATGCGCGCCGCGCACCAGATCGGCGATGACGTTCTCCAGAAAGCCGCTCAAGGCGTGGTCGTTCCCGAAAGCTTCACGCACGGCAGCGCGGAACAGCGGATGAGCTGGCTGCGGCGCGGGATGCAAACGGGCGATCCTGCCCAATGTGACACCTTCAAGGGGTAGGGGCATGCGGATTGGACTCGTCGCGCCGTCGTGCACACTCGATGCCTCCATCCCGGACCGGCTGAGGGCGATTGCCCCGGAGCATGAGTTTGTTGTCCACCCGCAATGCTTTTTGTCCGAAGGCCATTTTGCTGGCCCCGATCAGGCCCGCGAAGATGCGCTGGTGGAACAGGCCAATGATCCCTCGATCGACGCAATATGGTTCGCCAAAGGCGGATACGGCGCGTGCCGGATTGCCGAAAGCGCCATCGCCCGGATGGGCGAAGCGGCGCGGACCAAGCGCTACCTCGGCTATAGCGACGCGGGCTTTTTGCTTGGCGGGCTTTATGCACGGGGGATCGGTCAGGTGGCCCACGGTCCGATGCCATCCGGGCTACACCGGGCAGACGGCGCGGCCTCAATCTTGCGCGGTCTCGATTGGCTGGTAACGGGCCAAGTTGATGCGATCGCGGATGAGGGTGGCGGGATGCTTAATCTTTCGCCACCGCTGTTCGGCGGCCGTCACAAGCAGGTTGCCTTCAACTTGACCGTGTTCAGCCAGTTGCTCGGCACCCGCCTAGAACCCGACCTCACCGATCACATTCTGATGCTCGAAGATGTGGCTGAATATATGTACCGGCTTGATCGCAGCCTGTTCCACATCACCAGCAGTGTGGCAGTTCGCCGGGTGGCCGGTATCAAACTTGGCCGGTGCAGTGAGATACCCGACAATGATCCTCCGTTTGCGCAAACCGAGGAAGAAATCACGCAGCATTGGTGCGCGAAGTCCGGCATCGCCTATCTAGGCCGTGCCGATATCGGGCATGACGGCGAGAATAAGGTCGTGCCGTTCGGATAGCCCGCGCGCAAACGTTGCGTCAGACTTGCCACTTTGGTGTGCCGTCGGCATAGGCTGGCACCATGTCTATACTGTTCAAAATCACCCTTCCCGATGGCTCCGTGCGCGAGGTTGCGCCGGGATCAACGCCTGCTGATATTGCTGCGGCAATTGGCCCCGGCCTTGCCAAGGCGACGATTGCCGCGCGGGTGGACGGTGAACTCCGCGATGTGACGCGGCCCTTTGACGGTGACGCCAGCTTGGCGCTGGTCACAAGCCGGGATGAAACCGATGCGCTCGAACTCGCCCGCCATGATTTTGCGCATGTGATGGCCGAAGCGGTTCAATCGCTGTTCCCGGGCACCCAGATTACCTTTGGACCTTCGACCGATGACGGTTTCTACTATGACTTTGCGCCTAAGGACCGGCCCTTCACCGATGACGATCTGCCCGCAATAGAAGCCGAAATGCGGCGGATCATCGCTGCGGACAAGCCGTTGCGTCGCGAAGTGAAAAGCCGCGCCGATTTGATTGATACCTGGACCAAGAACGGCGAGAGCTTCAAAGCCGAATGGGCTGCCGAATTGCCGGAAGATGTGGAGCTTACGGTTTATTGGTCAGGCGATACGTGGATGGATATGTGTCGCGGGCCCCATCTCGCATCAACGGGAAAACTTGATCCAGCGGCCTTCAAGCTGATGCGCGTGTCGGGGGCTTATTGGCGCGGCGATCAGAAAAATGCCCAGCTTTCGCGGATTTACGGAACGGGTTGGCTCAACAAGAAACAGCTTGAGGCGCACCTCGTTCGATTGGAGGAAGCCGCCAAGCGCGATCACCGTCGCATTGGCCAGGATATGGATCTGTTCCACCTCCAGTCCGAAGCGCATGGATCGGTGTTCTGGCATCCCAACGGCTATATGCTGTGGCGCGAGCTGGAGGCCTATATGCGCCGCGCGATCGATGGCGGGGGCTATAAGGAAGTCAAAACCCCGCAGATCATGGACGCAAAGCAGTGGGAAGCGTCGGGCCATTGGGGTAAATACCGCGAAAATATGTTCGTCGTTCCCGATGAAGTACCCAATACTGAAGATGACGGCCCGGTGCTGACTGGCGAAGGCGACATGATGGCGCTGAAGCCGATGAACTGCCCGGCGCATGTCCTGATCTTTCGCCAAGGGATCAAGAGCTACCGCGATCTGCCGCTGCGTCTGGCGGAGATGGGCTGCTGCCATAGGAACGAACCGCACGGCGCGCTCCACGGGATCATGCGGGTGCGGCAATTCACCCAGGATGACGGCCATATCTTTTGCCGCGAGGATCAGATCGTTGAGGA
>JBJOLA010000283.1:0-4099 GCA_046045815.1 Pseudomonadota bacterium | reverse complement strand
ATTGCGAGCCGAAACCGCAGCGATCGCGGCGATAACGATTTGGATGAACAGCGCAGGGGATTGGCAATAAAATGAACATTCACCCGAACACTCCCATACTCGTTGGCGTCGGCCAATGCACATCCCGCTGGAACGGCGATGACGTTGCGACCGCGCCAAGCCCTCAATCACTCCGTCAAGATGCGGCAGAGGCGGCACTGGCTGATAGCGGTGCGGCCGACGCACTTCGTGCTGACATCGGTCAGATCATCGCGGTGCGGACGATGATGGATTCGGTGCCTCAATTGACGCAACCGTTCGGTCGCTGCGCCAATCCGGCGGGAACCTTGGCGCACAGCATTGGTTCTAAGCCGCTACGGTCAATCTACTCCGTTGTCGGCGGAGATCAGCCCCAAACGTTGGTCAACGAAGCCGCCGAATCGATCTTCAATGGCGACGCGAGCGTGATCCTGATCGCTGGCTCCGAAGCGACAGCAGCCATGAAAATCGCGCTACGCAAAGGATTGATGCTCGATTGGAGTGGCAGTGTTGAAGAAGCGGACGAAGATCGCGGTCTCGGCATGCGATTGCTGTCCGATTATGAAATGACCAACGGATTGGGATCGCCAACGCAAACCTACCCGGCGTTTGAACATGCTTTGCGCGCGCGGTTGGGCCATAGTCGGGAGGAACATACGGCTGCCATGTCCGAGCTTTGGGCCGGATTTTCTAGAGTCGCCGCAGCAAATCCCTACGCCCAGTTCCCGGCGGCCCGAACGGCGGAGTATCTCGCCACGCCGTCACCCGAAAATTATCCGGTCGCCGATCCGTATCTCAAATGGCACGTTGCCCAAGATGCCGTGAACCAGGGTGCAGCCGTCATCCTCACGTCCGTCAGCAAAGCGAAAGAGCTCGGCATTGATCCGGCAAAGTGGATCCATCTTCACGGATATGCTCAGGCTGCTGACAAGCCCGTCACCGAGCGAAATGACCTGTCCCGCTCAATGGCGATGGAACTCACGCTCAAACAGGCCCTAGAAGGCGCTAGGAAGACGCCTACGGACGTGGGGCACTTTGATCTGTACTCCTGCTTCCCCTGCGCCGTCTTGCTCTCCTGTGAAGCTCTAGGGCTGGATTGGCGAACGACGGCACTTACGGTGACAGGTGGCCTCCCTTTCTTTGGAGGCGCTGGCAATAATTATTCTATGCATGCCATTGCGACGATGGTCGAACGCCTTCGTGCCGCACCAGAGGATTTCGGTCTTGTGCTTGCGAATGGTGGATTTCTCTCCAAGGAAGCCGTTGGCGTCTATTCCGCTCAGCCCAAAGCGGATTGGGCACCGATTTCTAGTGCCGGAATTTCGGCGGAAATCTCGGCGCTATCGGCGCCCAAATTGCTGAGCGAAAGCTGTGATGCTGTGATCGAAACGTACACCGTCACATATGCAAAGGGCATTGCCCAGCGCGCATACGTCATCGGTAGCAATGCCAATGGTCGTATTTTGGCAAGGGTGCGGAGCGATGATCGAACGACGCTTGCTGCGCTGCAATCTCATGATCCAATCGGACACACGGCGACGGTTGATCATGTCGACGGCGTCAATTATTTCGCGCTGAAATAGCTACGACTGCGCGTTTAGCCGCTAAACCAGCTGCGGCTGCTTCTTCGCGCGCACCTTCGTCGGGGGAACAGAATCAACCCGTACGCTCCGGGCAAGCAACGGCTTTAGGTAGCCACCAGTATAGCTGCGGGGGTTTTCGGCGACCTCTTCTGGAGTTCCTTCTGCGATAATCTCGCCGCCTTTAACGCCGCCTTCGGGTCCGAGATCGATGATCCAGTCCGCCGTCTTGATGACATCCAGATTATGTTCGATCACGACCACACTATTCCCCTGCTCAACAAGCGCATGAAGCACCTCCAGCAGTTTGCGGACATCCTCAAAATGCAGTCCTGTCGTCGGTTCATCAAGGATGTAAAGCGTCTGGCCCGTCGCGCGGCGGCTAAGCTCCTTGGCCAATTTGACCCGCTGCGCCTCACCGCCTGAAAGTGTCGTTGCCGACTGACCAACTTTTACATAGCCGAGGCCAACTTCGGCCAGCATCGCCATCTTGTCGCGGATCGGCGGCACCGCTTTGAAGAATTCCAGCGCATCTTCTACCGTCATATCAAGGACATCGGCGATGCTCTTGCCTTTGAACTTCACTTCCAAAGTCTCGCGATTATAGCGTGCGCCTTTGCATTGCTCGCAGGTAACATAGACATCGGGCAGGAAGTGCATCTCTATCTTGATCAGCCCGTCACCGCTGCACGCCTCACACCTGCCGCCCTTAACGTTAAAGCTGAAACGCCCCGGTTTATACCCACGCGCGCCGGATTCAGGGAGGCCCGCAAACCAATCGCGGATGTTGGTGAAGGCACCGGTATAAGTCGCCGGATTTGATCGCGGCGTGCGGCCGATGGGGGATTGATCAATGTCGATCACCTTGTCGAGATATTGCAGCCCGCTGACCTTCTCGTGCTTCCCCGCAACGATCCGCGCGCCGTTGAGCGCCCGTGCCGACGCTGCGTAAAGCGTATCAATCGTGAAGCTGGATTTGCCGCTGCCCGAAACGCCGGTGACGCACGTGAAGGTGCTGAGCGGGATCGATGCCGTCACATTCTGGAGGTTGTTTGCCGTTGCTCCGTGGACCGTTAGCTTCTTGCCCGATCCCTTCCGGCGTTTGGCATTGATTGGAATGCTGCGTCGCCCGGTCAGATAGTCCGCTGTCAGGCTATTATCGGCGCCCTCAATATCGGCAAGTAAACCCCGCGCGACAATCTCTCCGCCGCGCACACCGGCCCCCGGCCCCATGTCGATCACATAGTCCGCACTGCGGATCGCATCTTCGTCATGTTCGACCACGATCACAGTATTGCCAAGGTCACGCAGTCGCTTGAGTGTGATCAGCAGCCGGTCATTGTCCTTTTGGTGGAGCCCGATGCTGGGTTCATCCAGCACATAAAGCACGCCTGAAAGGCCGCTGCCGATTTGCGATGCCAACCGGATGCGCTGGCTTTCACCGCCCGAAAGCGTGCCCGACGTCCGGTCGAGATTGAGATAGTCCAGACCGACATTGTTGAGGAAACCCAGCCGCTCGTTGATTTCCTTGAGGATAGCCTTGGCGATCTGCTGCTGCTGATCATTCAACTTTTCATTGAGCGTGGAGAACCACTCAAGCGCATCGACCACTGATCGACGGGTTGAGATACTGATATCTTCCCCAGCGATTTTCACGCACCGTGCTTCAGGCTTGAGCCGCGCACCGCCACAGGTTTCACACGGGGCCGACGATTGATATTTCGACAGTTCCTCGCGCATCCAGGTGCTTTCAGTCTGGAGCATCCGCCGATTGAGGTTGCCGATCACGCCGTTGAATTGCTTCTGAACATCGTAGGATTTGCGGCCATCCATGAAGGTCAACCGGATGATCTCGCGACTGCCATTGAGGATGATGTCTTGGATTTCCGCGCCAAGCTCGTTCCAGGGCGTATCCATACTGAACTCAAAATGCCGCGCAACCGAACCGAGGACCTGCATGTAATAGGGCGACGGTGGGTTCGATTTCGCCCATGGCACAATTGCGCCCTTCTTGATGCTCAGGCTTTCATTGGGAACAACCAATTCGGGATCAAAATAGAGCTTCTCTCCCAAGCCGTCGCAGGCGGGACAGGCACCTTGCGGGGCGTTGAAACTGAATAGCCTTGGCTCAATCTCGGTGATCGTGAAACCGGAGACGGGACAGGCAAATTTCTCAGAGAAAGTGATCCGCCCTGGTGGCGCGTTGTCACCCAGCACTTCTTTCACGTCCGTTGCGCCATCAGCGGGAGCATCTGCGGGATCAGCAAAGGCCAGCCCATCGGCCAATTTGAGCGCGGTTTCAAACGAATCTGCCAGCCGCGTTTCCATACCCGGTCGCACGACAATACGGTCCACGACAACCTCGAGGTCATGCTTGTATTTCTTGTCGAGGGCGGGGGCTTCTTCGATATCGTGAAAGGCACCGTCGATCCGGACGCGGGTGAACCCAGCTTTTTGCCATTCGGCGAGTTCCTTGCGGTATTCCCCCTTGCGTCCGCGCA
>JBJOLA010000240.1:0-3627 GCA_046045815.1 Pseudomonadota bacterium | reverse complement strand
CGAACGACAAACATTTCACCGGGGGATGTGTCGAAGATCGTCGCGGGATCGACGCGACTATCCGAACAGGCGATCACCATGACCTTGGGGCTTTGGCCCTCCGCCAGTTCGGCCCAGCGCGCGCGTTGACGGTGCCAGTCGCTTGTTCTGAAACGGTCGTATCCTTGCAGCAATGTTGCGAAGTCGGTCATGATTTCGGCAGTAAAGCGGTGGGGTAGGGGTGGCAAGTCCCCGCGTCTGCGGTTATGGGCGAGGTCATGAATATGATCGATGTTCCCACTCGCGTCCGCAAGCCGGATTGGATCCGTGTGAAAGCCCCAACTTCGGTTGGTTTTGCCGAGACCCGGGCACTGATGCGTCGGCTCAACCTTGCGACGGTGTGCGAAGAAGCGGCTTGTCCAAATATTGGTGAATGCTGGACGAAAAAGCACGCCACCGTGATGATCCTCGGCGATACTTGCACCCGTGCATGCGCGTTCTGCAACGTTAAGACCGGGATGCCTAAAGCGGTGGACGCGACCGAGCCTCAACATGTTGCCGATGCGGCGGCTGAACTCGGATTGCTGCATATCGTGGTCACGTCGGTGGACCGGGATGATCTGCCTGATGGTGGCGCATCGCAGTTCGTCAAGGTGATCAATGCCTTGCGGGCGACGACCCCAAAAACGACGATTGAAATCCTGACACCTGATTTCAGGAACAAGGCAGAGGCGGCGGTGGAGGCCATTATCGCGGCACGGCCTGACGTCTACAATCACAATCTGGAGACGGTGCCGCGGCTATATCCCACGATCCGGCCCGGTGCGCGCTACTATGCTTCGCTGCGGCTGCTGGAGAGCATCAAGCGGCATGATGCGAGCATCTTCACCAAGTCCGGGATGATGATGGGCTTGGGCGAAGCGCGCATGGAGGTGCATCAGGTGATGGACGATATGCGCTCCGCCGATGTCGATTTCCTGACGCTCGGCCAATATCTTCAGCCAACACCGCGCCACGCCAAGGTTGAGGATTTCGTGACACCGCAGACGTTCGATGCATATGCCGCGATTGCCCGAGCGAAGGGTTTCTTGTTGGTGGCATCAAGCCCGCTGACCCGATCAAGTTATCATGCCGATAGCGACTTTGCGAAGCTTCAGCAGGCCCGTGAGCAGGTCCGTGCCACGGCATAGCGAAACCCGTGCGCTCCCCTGGAGTGCCAGCCAGATGTTCGATTTGGTCGCGGATGTAGCGCGCTACAGCGAGTTCCTGCCGTGGGTGATTGGCGTGCGGGTGCGTTCTGACAGTTCAACCGAAATGGTGGCGGATATGATCGTTGGATTTAAGGGGCTGCGCGAGAATTTCACGTCTCGTGTAATCAAGGCACGGCCAACGTCGATCAATGTTGATTATGTTGATGGTCCACTTAAATTTCTGCGCAATGAATGGCGGTTTACCGCCGTCGGTAGCGGTTGCACGATCGATTTCATGGTCGATTTTGCGTTCAAATCCCGGATTTTTGAGGCGCTGGCGGGCCAGGTTTTTGAACGGGCGCTCAAGAAAATGACCGATGCCTTTGTGGCCCGTGCCGAAACGCTTTACGGTTCGGTGCCCGGCATCAACAGCTCCAGCGCGACGAGCGCCGCCTGAAGCCGGATCGCGCCGCGCCCCATGGCATCGAATCGCTTGGTGTCAGCGACCACATCATCTGGGTCGGCACCCTTAAGGGCGCGGGCAAAGACGACCGTGCCGACCGGTTTTATCTCGCTGCCACCGTCTGGCCCGGCAATTCCTGTGATCGAGACAGCCACGTCAACTCCGGACTTTTCCAGAGCGCCCCGCGCCATGCTCCAGGCACAGGCAATAGACACAGCGCCAAAGGTTTCCAGCAAGTTGCTATCCACCCCAAGGACATTCATTTTAGCTTCGTTAGAGTAAGTTACAAAGCCTATCTCAAATACTTCTGAAGAGCCGGGAATGGCAGTGAGTGCTGCGGAGACGAGTCCGCCGGTGCAACTTTCGGCAACCGCAACGCGCCGCCCTGCTGCGCGGTTGGCGTCGATAACAGCCCGCGCCGCAGTGACCAATTCGGGAGGGAGGCAATCTTCCATCTTTATTTTCCGTTCAACGCCAGCATCGGGCAAATCCTGATCGGCGCTTTATCGTCTTTTTCTGCGCTGAATTCCATAAGGGTCACGAAAAGGGCGGCCATGTTGGTGGCGGGCAGGGGCTGTAAGACGTCCATCAGCCGGTCAATCTTGGGACAATCGGCAGGTTTGATTTTCTGCCTCATCCCCGCGCCAAGTGTGGCCTGTACAAACTTCCGTGCAGCGGGTTCGCCAAGCATTTCCGCCATTTTTATCCCCGACAATTTGTCCATCGCATCGCGAGCCGCTGGCCATGATCGGCTGGCGTCGGGCTGGTACCGTGCCGCGATGACCGCTCCGGACTGCACCAACCCAGAGGTTGACGGCAATGTGGCGCTGCACTGCGCGACGACAGCGGAAATGGCCGTCGGCAAAGCATAAGTCATCAATCCGGTGGCTTCGGCGCGTGTCAGGCATGTCGAGCTGACGGCTTGCGCGGTTGCCTGACCGGACCAAAGCCCGAGCAATGCCAACCCGACCAACTTTGAACATCGTCTCATACGTCGTCCTTTACCAACACCGTTGCAACTGCCTGTGCGGCAATGCCTTCGCCCCGCCCGGTAAAGCCGAGTCGTTCGGTGGTCGTCGCCTTTACGCTCACCCGGCTCAGGGGCAAGCCCAGCAATTCGGCTATCCGTTCGCGCATCGCGGCTCGGTGGGGGGCGATTTTGGGTGCCTCGCACATGATTGTCAGATCGACATGACTGATTGCGCCGCCCGCCGAGACGATCAAATCCCGCGCAAATGTCAGGAAGTGGCGGGAAGGTGCACCGCGCCAACGCGCCTCAGTAGGCGGAAAATGATCGCCAATGTCTCCCGCTGCAATCGCGCCGAGGAGCGCATCGGTGAGCGCGTGGAGCGCGACGTCTGCATCGCTGTGCCCGGCGAGACCTTTGTCATGCGGGATTTCAATGCCGCACAGCCAGAGGGCGGGGCCTGCCTCCAGACGGTGAACATCAAAGCCCATGCCGGTTCGGCTGACCCTCTGGCCCGCCAACCGCGCCTCTGCTGCCGCAAAGTCCGCAGGATGGGTAATCTTGTCGAGCATCATATCTCCTTCAACCGCAACGACGCGGAAGCCTGCGGCACGCGCTATCTGGGCATCGTCCGTCGCAATGCCGCCATTCCAGTTTTGATGTGACGTCATGATAGCATCATAATGGAACGCCTGAGGTGTTTGCACCCGTATCAGCGTCGAACGGTCTACCACCTCGCCTAAGGCATCTCCTGACCGCGCAAGCGTATCGACGACCGGGAGGGCAGGGATGGCCCCGTCAGCGCCTTCCAGAGCGGCCAGAAGGCGGTCTATGACGGCGGCAGGCAAGAATGGTCGCGCGGCGTCGTGGATGAGAACGATATCAGCGCCAGAAAGCGCCGCCAACCCGGCTTTCACCGAATCCTGCCGCTGTGCGCCTCCGATAACGACGGAGGTCACCGTGCGCCCGGCGAGCGCGTCTGCGAGCAAGGTTTCCTGTCCCGCACCGATTACGACGTGCACCTCGTG
>JBJOLA010000178.1:0-2785 GCA_046045815.1 Pseudomonadota bacterium | reverse complement strand
CCGTTGTGCTCCTGCCCAACCCCCGGCAAGAAACCCGGCACGTCTACAAATGTAATGATCGGTATCTCAAATGCATCACAGAATCGCACGAACCGTGCCGCCTTCTTCGATGAATTGATATCTAGGCACCCTGCGAGCACCATCGGCTGGTTCGCGACCACGCCCACCGTGCGGCCCTCAATTCGGCCAAAACCGATCAGGATATTGCCCGCATGGGTTGGCTGCACTTCAAAGAAATCGCCCTCATCAACCGTCTTCTTGATTACTTCATGCATATCATAAGGCTGATTGGCGTTGGCGGGGATCAGCATATCGAGGCTGGGTTCAAGCCGGTCCCAATCATCCGCTGTGGGGCGCTCTGGCACCGGCGCACGGTTATTTTCGGGCAAGAAGTCAAAGAAATCTCGCGCGGCGAGCAGTGCCTCAATGTCATTTTCAAATGCGTTATCCGCCACGCCGGACTTGGTCGTATGCGTGATCGCACCGCCCAATTCCTCTTGTGTGACGATCTCATTGGTGACGGTCTTCACCACATCCGGCCCCGTGACGAACATGTAGCTCGAGTCCTTCACCATGAAGATGAAGTCCGTCATCGCTGGCGAGTAAACTGCCCCGCCCGCGCAAGGGCCCATGATCAGGCTGATCTGCGGGATCACACCGCTCGCGAGCACATTGCGCTGGAACACTTCGGCATATCCACCCAGCGACGCCACGCCCTCCTGAATCCGCGCGCCGCCGCTATCGTTCAAACCGATGACCGGCGCGCCAACCTTCATCGCATTGTCCATCACTTTGCAGATTTTCTGGGCATGAGCTTCAGAAAGCGAACCGCCGAACACGGTGAAGTCCTGACTGTAGACATACACCAAACGCCCGTTGATCGTGCCGCTACCGGTAACCACACTATCGCCCGGAATGATCGTCTCCTGCATCCCGAACTCAACGCAATTATGTTCGACATACATGTCCAGTTCTTCGAACGAGCCTTCGTCGAGCAAGATGTGCAACCGTTCCCGCGCGGTAAGCCGCCCCTTGGCATGTTGCGTATCAATCCGCTTCTGCCCCCCACCCAATCGGGCAGCTGCACGGCGTTTTTCGAGTTCGGCGATGTTGGATGACATAGCGAGTCTGTTTCCCTGTAACCTTCTTTGCCAAGTCCATTGAAGCTTATGGGACGCTTGCCAAGCAAAAAATGCACGGTAAGGCCGACTGATCACAGGGGTGGGAGAATGTTTTGCGCATCATAATTGCCGGTGCCGGGATTGGCGGGCTCACGGCGGCACTCGCGGCCCATCAGGCGGGTATCGAGGTTCAGCTGATTGAATCTGTGCCAGAAATGCAACGGCTGGGGGTTGGCATCAACCTGTTGCCTCACAGCGCTCGTGTTTTGGCAGATTTGGGCGTGCTTGATGACCTTTTGACCCAAGGCGTTGCGACGCGTGAGCTGGTCTATTTCAACAAACATGGTCAGCGTATCTGGGGCGAAGCACGCGGCCTTCACGCGGGCTATCCGAACCCGCAAATATCTATGTCTCGCGGCATTTTGCAGGAAGTTTTGCACGATCATGTGATTGGCAGACTGGGCGAAGATGCAATTTTGCGTGGGCATCGTCTGCTCGATTTCACGGAGAACGCTGACAGTATCACGATCACGGCGCAGACCGAGAGCGGGCTAATCTCCCTCGAGGCAGACGCGCTAATCGCCGCAGACGGCATTCACTCCGCTGCACGCGCTAAGCTTTACCCGGATCAGGGCGACGCCAATTATTCGGGCCGTGTCCTGTGGCGCGCCACAACCCGCGCCAAGCCTTTCCTGACCGCCGCGACGATGGTGATGATCGGCTATCAGGACAGAAAGTTTGTCGCCTATCCGATTGAGGCACCGGGAGCAGATGGCCTGCAAACAATCAACTGGATCGCCGAAGAACCGCGCCCGCTTGCCGCGCGGGAGGATTGGAACCGCCTGATCGACCGCGCAGAGTTTGCGGATAGCTTTGCGAAATGGCAGTTCGACTGGCTCGATGTTCCGGCCCTCATCGCTGGCGCAGAGCGGGTCTATGAATATCCGATGGTTGACCGTGATCCCCTCCCCCGCTGGTCGCACGGGCGGATGACATTGCTGGGCGATGCCGCCCACCCCATGTTTCCCATTGGTTCGAACGGGGCCAGTCAGGCCATCCTTGATTGCGAGGCGCTTGTCGGCGCGCTTACGTGCGGCACGAATGTCGAAGCAGCGTTAGCGGCGTTTGATGATCTGCGACGTCCCGCAACAAGCGCCATCGTCCTCTCCAACCGCAAAAATGGGCCCGAGCAATGCATGCAAATCGCCGAAGAACGCGCTCCGGACGGGTTTTCTGACATTCACGACATCATGCCGCGCGAGGAGTTGGAAGAGATTTCTGCGCGCTATAAAGCAATTGCGGGCTTTGTTCCCAACGCAATGACCAACACAAGCAAGGCATGAAAGCGTAATGCAGTATTTTGAAGATTTGGAAGTCGGCACGATCACCCGCTTTGGCCGTTATAAAGTCACGCGTGCAGAGGTGCTCGAATTCGCGACCAAATATGATCCGCAATCTTTCCACCTTTCGGATGAGGCCGCCGCAAAAACCCATTTCGGCAAGATTTCGGCCAGTGGGTGGCATACCGGCGCGATGACGATGTCCATGATTGTCGGCAATATGAAGGATCATGAACAGGCCACTCTTGGATCCCCGGGGTTTGACGAGCTCCGCTGGCTAAAACCCGTTTATCCTGGCGATACTCTCCGGTGCGAAACAGAGCT
>JBJOLA010000172.1:0-8505 GCA_046045815.1 Pseudomonadota bacterium | reverse complement strand
AAATGCGCATCGAGATAGAGTGATCGATCGATCTCGATCTGGAGAGCATGCACATTGCGCGTCGGCGCGCCGTGCTGATCGATTATGGCCCCGCCTGCATACGGACTGTTGAGTGCAACTGGCAGGCCTTCGTCGCGCAGACAAGACAACGCGGCCTCCGCAAACGGGCTCGCCGCTGATCGCCCGTAGAGGTCTCCGATCACAATTTTTGGCGGCTCTGGTTGCGAGGGAATGGCGGTGATCGGCGGCATAGAGTGAAGATCAATGATCACAGCGACACCGAACTGCGACAGTATTTGGTCAATCATGTGCGCCAAAGCGGCGTGATAGGGGCGATAGCATTGCGATAGTCGCGCTTCAAAAGCCTCCGGACTAATCCGACCGCGCCATATATCTCCGCCATTTGCGATGCGTCTTGGGATGACGCCCAAACCGCCGCGCACTTTTGCGGTTATCATCGGTGGCGCCAGCGCGCCCTGCATCACCAGCGCAGGATCATATTCCCGTTCGCCGCGATTGAGATCCATCCAGGCCCGCGGCACCGTCTGCACTAACGCCTGACACCCCTCTGCAACCGCGTGATCGACAAGCGCGTCAGCATATCTGTCTTCCAACACCGCGAGACTTGCCATCGGCAACCTGGTCAACAGGGTAAAAGCCACTGGGTAATCGCGCCCAGCATGCGGGACCGACAGAAGCACAGGGTAGAGTGGCTTTTCCGGACCTCGGCGGACAAATGAATTTTTTTGAGACACATGCCCTGCTAAATCGCATCAGGCGGGTGCGCAATGCTGGAAATGTTAAGAAATAGTCGGCATATGGATGCCAATATACCTCGCCGTGGGGCGCGGAAGCGTTGGGAAAATGTGATGATCCGGATTTTGCTTGCCGAAGATGATGATGTGATGCGTGAATATCTAACGCGCGCGCTCTTCAAATCGGGTTATGCCGTGGAAGCCGTTGATCGAGGCACAGCGGCGCTTGCCCTCATCGAAGCAGGCGAGCAATTTGATTTGTTGCTCACGGATATCGTCATGCCCGAAATGGACGGGATCGAGCTCGCTCAGAAAGCGGCGATCATCGTGCCCGATCTCCGCGTGATGTTTATCACCGGCTTTTCCGCAGTGACGCTCAAGGCTGGTCAGGCGATGCCCAATGCGAGGGTTCTGTCGAAGCCATTCCATCTGCGCGATCTCGTGATGGAAGTAGACCGGATCTTTTCATCCGCAAGTGCCACGGGCCTCAATTGAGACGCTTGCGGTAATCCATATGCTTCGCTAGGGACCCCGACGGAGTGGGCGTGTAGCTCAGTGGTAGAGCACTGTGTTGACATCGCAGGGGTCGCAAGTTCAATCCTTGCCACGCCCACCATTAAATTGTGTCGCGTCCTTCGGGATTGGCGATGCCTTCATTTAACGCAAAATGCCGACTGGCAGCTCTCCACACAATCGGGCCACCCTCCCCGTACATCCGGGGGAGGATGGCCCTTTGTGCCGCCCTGCAAAGGGGGAGGGAAAGAGCAGGGCGAAGGTGGTTAGAAATCCAACTGCGCGCGCATCGTGAAGGCGTCGGTTGAATATTTGTTGTCGTAAAAGGTCGGCTGCGCGACGGAGAAAGCTGTCGTTGCACCGGGGCCACCCGTGACATTGATATGGGCATATTGCGCAACGAACTTCACATAGTCAGTTGGCAACCAAATCAGGCTGGCCTCGTAACCAAGCTGCTTGCCACCGTTGACATAGTTGAGCGAACTCGTGGTGATCGCACCCGTGCCAACGACATCTTGCAAATTGGTGTAATCAAGCCGAGCGTTCAACTGAACCGCACCCCAGCCGCCCTTGTCGAACGGATGCAACACTTTGGTACGGTCCCACTTGCCGCCTTTGTAACCGCGCGTTTCACCGGTCAGGAAATAGCCGACTTCGCCATATGCGGAGAGGAAGCTTGGATCGTTGTTGAGAAAGGCCGAAGCGCCGCCGGTACCGTTATTGATGCCGAAAACCGTCGTCGGATCATTGACGGCGCGCACCCAAGCCTTCTGCGCCTCACCGGCAAAGTGGAAGCTCTTGTACACAACCGCTGCTTCAACGCCGAGGATATCATCGCCGTCCGCCGCGATGCGACCTGTATCAACGAACCGCTGATCGGTGACTTGTGTGTACGGCCGCTGGCGATAGCGAACGTTCTGCGCATCGCGCGGCTGCACGCGGTGCTGGAAATTCAGTCCGAAATGCCCCTGCGCGTTACCGATAAACGGGGAATATGTGCCTCGGAAGCTTGCCTGCCACCCGGTGCGTGCAACGTTGGTGTTGGCAATATCTTCACCGTAAAGGCCGCCCGTCAGGGTGAACTTGCCGTCCGGATCGATATAGGCCAGCGACGCGCCAAGACGACGGCCATAGCCAAACGCATCAACCATCCCAGCACGTTCCATGAAACTGGTGAAGCGGTTGCTCGTCATCTGTTCCAGGCTTTGCAGCGGATATTGATAACCGATGGTAACCAGCAACGGACTGCCCTTGCCCTGATATGTCAGCACGACATCTTCATAGTTGACGGTGCCTTGACTCAGCTCAAGTTCCGCCTTGTAGCCAAAGCCGCCGGGGATGGAGCCTTCCGCGCCGAAGATGATGCGACGTGCGCGGTGGCCGAAACCAAGATTGTTGGTGTTCACTCCGCTGGCGCCAAATCCACCGAATACAGGCCCGACAGTGCCGGCAACGTTGCTGGGCAAGGAAACATAGCCCGCATCAAACTGGATGACGCCTTTGGGCTTGAACGTGAAGCCAGCATCGGCATCGGCGAATGTTGGCGCGCCTTTCCAGCTTGGCGTCGCTTTTGAGAGCTGCGCCTTCATCTCTGTCAACTGAGCCTGAAGCCCCTCGATCTGCGCTTCAAGGACAGACAGTTTTGCGCTGGCTTCGTTGTTGGAGCGCGCGATATCGGCCTGCGGTATGGTTGTTGCCGAAGCATCCTCGGCGGACGGCGCGTCTGCCGGTGGTTCGGCTGGCTTGTCGGCCATTTGAGCAAGCGCGGCAGGCGCGATGGCCATGCTGCTTGCGACGAGCAAAATTCTGAGCGTGCTACAGCAACGCTTCACGGTGACTTTTTTCACAATATTCCCCTTACTTAAGACCAGCAGCGTTCATCGGCGTCATGGTCGTTGCCATTTTTGCCGCACGCGAACGGACAGCGTCCGGGCTGGCAATCAACCCCGCCTGAGTGAGATAGCCCGACGGACCAAATGTGCCTTCGCGGACATATTCTGTGGCGAACTGACGGATACCAGGAATGGCATTGAGATGCGCATTCTTCACGTAGATATAAAGCGCACGTGCACCCGGATATTGGAATGACGCGATTGACGCATAGCTTGGTGCAACACCATTTAGCGAGAGCCCCTTTAGCCGGCTGGCATTTTCTTCAAGATAAGAATAGCCGAACAAGCCGACGGTGCCGGGATTGGCTTCCAGTTTCTGCACAATCAGATTGTCATTCTCACCCGCCGTGATGTACGCACCGTCTTCACGGATGCCCTTGCAGACTGCTGTATATTTGGCTTCGTTTGACTTTTTGAGCGCCTGCATCGCGAGGCTGGTCAAGCAGCCAGGGTCCATGAGCAGATCTTCAATCGAAGAACGCGTTCCCGATGTTGATGGCGGGCCATAGATGCGGATTGGGGTTGCCGGATATTTTCCGTTCACATCCTTCCATGTTTTGGTCATGTTGGGCTTGCCGAATGGCGTCTTGGCGAGCGCATAGTAAAGCTCTTGCGTTGTCAGATTGGATAGGCCTGTTGCTTTTGCAGTGGCCAGCGAGATGCCGTCCAAGCCCACTTGAATTTCGGTGATCTGCGTCACGCCGTTGGCGGCGCAGGCTTTGAATTCGGAAAGCTTGATCCGACGCGACGCATCTTCGACGTCAGGATGCTGGGCACCAACGCCCGCGCAGAACAGTTTCATACCCGCGCCTGTGCCGGTCGATTCAACGATTGGCGCACCAACACCGGGGTTGGCGCGGCCAAAATGTTCGGCAACTGCCTTTGTAAACGGATAGACAGTCGATGAACCGACGACACGGATGTTACGGCGCATTTGCGCGACAACCGGCACAGCAATTGTGCTGGCGATGAGCGCGGCGAAAAGCAATTTGTTGGACGACTTCATTTCTACCCCTTGGTTGAGTGCTAGGCGTGGCACCTAAAATCAGGGTCACCCGCCGCATCTTCAATAAGAACGATTCGTTGCACGCCGATGACGTTTATATGGCACTTTTATGACAGATGACAGCACAGCGGCGGCCCACTAGAGTGGACCAATGGACACGTTCGCTATCGCCATCTTAGACCATATCGCTGCTCCAGCCTTGCTGGTTGCAGGAGATCAGGTGACATTCGCAAACCCAGCCGCGCGGTTTTTGCTGGGCAATCACATCGTTGGCCAGAGTATCCGGATTGCGCTGCGGAACCCGGCTGCTGTGGCCCTTGCGAGCGCCGACGGTGGGGGACAAATAAATCTCGAAGGCCTCTCAGTGGCGGGCAGCAAATGGGAAATGGCTTGCCATGTTCTGGGCGACGACTTGAGGTTGATTACGCTGGACGATATTTCGGTTCAGGCAAGCGTTGCGCGGGCTCATGCAGATTTTGTTGCCAACGCCAGCCATGAACTAAGGACGCCACTCGCGGCCATCTTAGGCTTTGTCGAGACGTTGGAGGATTCAAAGCTGGATGCCGCCACGCGAGGGCGGTTTCTGGGTACGATCAAGCGCGAAGCGGGGCGCATGCGGGCACTGATCGAGGATTTGATGTCACTCTCGCGTATCGAAGCCAGCAAACACGAAGCGCCGCAGGGGGTGATTGATCTCGTTGCCCTCTCCCGGGAAGCCGCCGGAGAGTCGTCACTCAGTTCCAACGTGATCATCGAGTCCAATGTCGAGAAAGCGTTGACGACCGGAGATCGCGGCCAGATGGCACAGGTGCTGCGCAACCTTGTCGATAATGCCCTTAAATATGGCAAACCCGATGGCCAGGTGACAATTGCGATAGAGGCGACCGACACTGGCTGGGTCAGCCTAACGGTGCGTGATGAGGGCGACGGGATTGCACCTGAACATCTCCCGCGCTTGACGGAACGTTTCTACCGCGCCGATGCCAGTCGGAGCCGGGAAGCCGGTGGCACAGGCTTGGGCCTGTCGATTGTAAAGCATATTATCGAGCGCCATAGAGGACGCTTCGACATTGTGAGTCGTGCTGGAGACGGAACCACGGCGTCAATCATGTTGAGGCGCGCGGAGCACGGATTGTCGTCAAAGTGATTGTCATCAAAGTGTCACGCAGTTGACTTATTGAGACAATCGAATCGAACAGAGGAAGGTTCTCATTATGCGGTCGTTTAAAAGTCTCTCATGCCTTGCTGTTTCTGCGCTGGCGATTTCAGCCTGCGGCGGAGCTGGAGGTTCTGGCAATGGTGGATCGCGTGACTTTGTTCGTGTCGTGGGTTCATCGACTGTCTATCCTTTTGCGACCGCTGTCGCCGAAACGGCTGTCAAAGCGTCGGGCATTAAATCACCAGTTATTGAGTCAACCGGCACGGGTGCGGGCATGAAATTGTTCTGCGCTGGCGTTGGTGCGGCCCATCCCGATGTGGAGAACGCATCACGCCGGATGAAGGCATCTGAATATGCCGACTGTGCCAAAAACGGCGCCACCGATATCGTTGAAGTTCAGGTCGGGTTAGATGGGATCGCGTTTGCTAGTGCGAAAGGCGGGCTATCAATGCCCCTGACGACCGCTGATGTTTACAAGGCGCTCGCCGCGACTCCTTTTGGCAAGCCTAACAGTGCGAAGAACTGGAGTGATGTTAACCCCGCGCTCCCCGCGACACCGATCAGCGTTTACGGACCGCCTTCGACATCGGGAACCCGCGATGCACTCGCCGAATTGATCCTGACAAAAGGTTGCGAAAGTGACCCGGCGATGAAAGCGCTCAAGGAAAAGGACAAGGATGCGGCCAAGAAAATCTGCACGACTGTCCGAACTGACGGTGCCTATGTTGAACAGGGTGAAAATGACAATTTGATCGTTCAGAAAATTGCCGCGAACCCCAAGGCAATTGGCATCTTTGGCTATTCGTTTCTCGAAGAAAATGGGGATAAGCTTCAGGGTCTGAAGATGGGCGGGATCGCGCCGACATATGCCAGCATTTCGGACTTTTCATATCCAGGTGCACGCCCCCTCTATATTTATGTGAAGGCCGCCCATCTCAAGGCGATCAAAGGCTTGCAGGAATATGTCAACGCGTTTGCGGCGCAGTGGGGTCCCGACGGTGTGATGAAGGCGAAAGGCATGGTCATCGCGCCGGATGCGGTGCGGACAGCAAGCGCCGAAATTGTCAAAACGATGAAAACCTTGGATCCGTCGACGCTTAAATAGGCAAGCGATCTGATGTCTGCTCTGATTTTGCTTTTCTGCCTTGGTGCCTTCGGTGTGATCGGCTGGATGGCGGCGCGTGCCAAAGCCGGTCACCTCAACAGCGGGCGCGGCGTGCTTCATTCATTGCCAAGCTATCATGGATGGCATGTGGCGCTTTGGATTGTCGTGCCTGCGCTCATCGGCTGGTCGATTTGGGCGGCTATATCGCCGGGGTTGATCCAAAGCGCTTTGCTGGCGTCGCCCGAAGCAGCTCAGTTGCCGACCAATTCGATGGAACGGGACTCAATCCTGTCGGAAGCTTTTCAACTTGCCGCTAATCCCGGGACGACAGCGTTCAACCCGCTCGCTGAGAAATTCATCAATCCAATTACTGCGATCAACGCCAAATTCAGCTGGATAGGCACCGCTCTGGTCGCGCTCCTTTCCTTTTGCGGCGGCGCTTACGGCTATACCCGGATCAAAGCCAAATTTCCGGCACGGACCCGCGTCGAATTTGTCGTCATGGCCGCACTGTTGATTGCGTCTTTGCTCGCGGTTCTGACGACTGCGGGGATCATCGCATCGTTGCTGTTCGAAACTGGGCGCTTTTTTTCGATGATCTCGCCGCTGGATTTCCTGACCGGCCTCCACTGGAGCCCGCAGGATGGCACCGGCCCAGAAGTCTCCAAAACTTTCGGCGCGGTGCCCCTTTTCTGGGGGACGATTTTTATCGGCGCAATCATTGCGATGATCGTCGCCATTCCGCTCGGCTTGATGGGGGCGATTTATCTTACGCAATATGCCAGTGCGCGGGTTCGCAAATGGGTCAAGCCCCTGCTCGAAATCCTCGCGGGTGTGCCGACGGTGGTTTATGGATATTTCGCCGCGCTCACTGTTGCACCATTGGTCCGCGACTTGGCTGTAGCTCTGGGTATGGAAAATCCCTCCACGGAAAGCGCGCTCGCGGCGGGCCTTGTCATGGGGGTGATGATCATCCCGTTTGTATCGTCGATGGCCGATGACAGTATCGCTGCGGTGCCCCAGGCGATGCGTGACGGATCACTGGCGATGGGGGCGACGCCATCGGAAACGATCAAGCGCGTCCTGATCCCCGCCGCGCTTCCCGGCATCGTGGCAGGAGTGATGCTGGCCGTCAGCCGGGCGATAGGTGAGACAATGATCGTTGTGATGGCGGCCGGCGCAACTGCCAATCTTTCGGCCAATCCGTTCGCGAGCATGACGACGGTGACATACCAGATTGTCCAATTGCTGACCGGTGATCAGGAATTTGATAGCGCCAAAACGCTTTCAGCCTTCGCGCTCGGGCTGGTGCTGTTTGTTGTCACGCTCATCCTCAACATCATCGCGCTGAATGTCGTGAAACGCTTCCGGGAGGCATATGAGTAATTGGCACACCCCAGAGGCGAGCAAGCGCCTGAAACGGCGCTACGCTGCAGAACGTCGATTCAAAGCGCTCGGCCTGATTGCGATTCTGATTTCGCTCGCTTTTCTCGCATTTCTGCTGGTGACGATGGCCGCAAACGGCGTGAGCGGGATCAATTGGTCCTTCCTCTCGAACTCCGATTCAACCGACCCGAGTACCGCTGGTGTTTGGGGCGCGCTCAAAGGCTCGCTCCTGACAATGGGCGTAACCTTGGCGCTGTCATTCCCGATGGGGGTGTTTGCCGCAATCTATCTGGAGGAATTCGCCCCCCGCCATCGCTGGGTTGATTGGGTTGAGGTGTCGATTAACAATCTTGCGGCGGTGCCGTCGATCATCTTCGGTTTGCTTGGCCTTGCTGTATTCGTAAATACGCTAGGGTTACCCCGTTCTTCGGCGCTCGTCGGCGGCGTCACGCTTGCTCTGATGACAATGCCCGTCATCGTTATTGCCGGACGCAACGCTATCAAAGCAGTGCCGCCCTCAATCCGAGATGCCGCGCTCGCTGTGGGCGCAAGCAGAGTGCAGACCGTTTTTCACCATGTCTTGCCACTCGCACTGCCCGGTATCCTGACGGGTACGATCATTGGGATGGCCCGTGCACTCGGCGAAACGGCGCCACTGCTGATGATCGGGATGCGCGCCTTCATCGCCA
>JBJOLA010000166.1:0-18124 GCA_046045815.1 Pseudomonadota bacterium | reverse complement strand
AGGCATGGGCGCAAGCGACAACGCGCCCACCCGCCGCGCCGCCGCCAACCGAATCTCCGCCTTGCGCCGTGGTTTCGTCATCGGAGAACAATAGCAGAACTTGGAGGGTGTAGGAAAGGGGAGATTGCAAACGTTCTAGGGCAATCGGGCGAACGTCCCTGGATCGTCATTCCCGCGACGGCGGGAATCCATTCGCATTGAAATGTCAGAAAGTGGCTCTTAATTCGGCAAATTCAGTGTCAATGGGTTCCCGCCGTCGCGGGAATGACGGTTTTTTCTCGTTCATCCGATTGACCTGGCAAGCGTCCCAAGAGCAAAAGCAGGACAGAGTTCAGGTTGCTAGATCGGTTGACCGCACGCGAGCGCTCCATAACCCGCTACCTCGCCCCCTAAACCTCGCGCAACCTCGGCATGAGCTCGACGAAATTACAGGGGCGGAAACGGCTGTCGAGTTGGTGGACCAATATGCCGTCCCAGCCGTCTTTCACCGCGCCGGTTGATCCAGGAAGGGCAAAGATATAGGTGCCGCGCGCGACAACGGCGCAGGCGCGGGACTGGATGGTAGAGGTGCCGATGTTCTGGTCACTTTGCCAGCGGAACAGCTCACCAAAGCCGGGGATGTCTTTACCGCCGAGCGCGGCTAGGGCTTCCGGGGTGACGTCACGGCCGGTGACGCCGGTGCCGCCGGTGGTGATTACGCAATCGACCGCCTCATCATCACACCAGCGGTGGAGCAGGGCGACAATGTCGTCCGTATCATCCTTCAGGAGGGTGCGTTCGGCGAGGATATGGCCCGCCGCCGCGATCCGTTCGGCAAGGATGTCGCCTGATTTGTCCTCGGCGCGGGTGCGGCTATCAGAAACGGTGAGGAGTGCGATGCGGACCGGGGTAAACGCCCGTGCTTCATCAATCGGCACTTGCCGTCCCGCCGCTGGCCGACAGGCGCACGGCACTTGCGCCCGCCATACCGGGGAAGCGCGGCCACAGCCCTTGAGACAGGGCGGCGAGGCTCTTGGCCTGTTCGCCCGCCTGGGTTTCGTACATCCAGTAATTGCGGAGCACGGTCGCCACATAGCTGCGGGTTTCCCAATAAGGGATGGATTCGATGTAGAGCAAAGGATCGGCGTTGTCGCGGGTGTGGGCGTTCCATTCACCAACCGGGAGGGGCCCCGCGTTATAAGCGGCGATCACCTTGGGCAGGAGGCCGCCGGTTTCGCTCATATCCCGCACCCGTTCGATGAAGCTTTGGCCATATTCGAGATTGACCGACGGGTTGCTGAGCGACCCGACTTCCTGACCCTTTGAACGGGCGATCATCGCGGCGGTGCCGGGCAGGACCTGCATCAGGCCGCGCGCGCCGGCGTGGCTGGTGACGTTCAATCGGAACTGCGATTCCTGCAAAGCATGGGCGAACACAAGGTTGCGGTCTACGCGCCAGCCGCCGGTTGGGGTCCAGCTCTTGGGATTGGGATAGCGGGCGCTGACGGCGGCCTGCGCGCCTGCAGGGCCGTTCTGGGAGAGCCAGAGCTGGGTTGCAGGCAAATCCATCCGCCCGGCAATCGTGGCGAGTGCCGCGTGATCACGCGCGTCGCCAATGCGGGCTTGGTAGCGGATGAGCTGATCGGCGAGGTCCATTTCGCCAATCTCGGCCAGCGCAAGGGCGGCGCGAACATTGGCGTGCTTTTCAATGCCGCCAAGCGCAGATTGATCAATCGGTTTGGCTTTGAGGCCGAGCTGCTGGAGCGAGAGCAGGCCGTAAAAAGTCTCCGGGTCACGCGCGGCGAGGCGGAGACGGGCGTCGATCTTTTCAGGATGCCCCCCCGCCATATCGGCGCGGGCTGCCCAATAATGGCCAGCGGCAGACATTTCCTTGTCGCTCGACCGGCGGGCGGTGGCGGCGAAACTGATTGTGGCCGCAGCCCAATCTTTCTGGCGCCACGCGGCAAGGCCAGAAACCCAATCGGCTTGCGCGGCATAATCGCCGTATCCTGCGCTTGCTTTGGCGGCGAGACGGCGGGCGGCGACATCATCACCGGTGAGATAATAGGTCCAGGCGATGCGGTGCTGCCACTCGGTCAGGGTTTCGGAATCGAGGCTGGCGCTTTCGGATTCGAGAATGGCTTCGGCTTCGTTGGGCTGATCACTTTTAATGAGCGGGTTGATCCGTCCGGCAAGGGCGACGCCGCGCGCTTGTGATCCGGCGGCTTTTGTGCGGCGCGGTGCAGAACCCAGCCAGCCGAGTTCTTGTGAGGTTGGCAAAGCAGGGAGGGCCGTTACACCGCGTGATGCAGCAATGCGGACAAGTGCTTGAGATTGGGGCAGTTCAGGTGATTTTTCGGCGAGCATGGCCAGCTTTTCACCGTCTACCTTGGGCGAACCCTTGGCGAGATAGAGTTCTGCACGGGCGACCGCGTGGAGCGGGCCTTCGGGCATCGCATCAAGCTTGGCAGCGGCGTCAGCCCATTGACCTGCACCGATGGCGGCAAAAATTTCCTGATATCGTGACTTGGCATTCGGCCCGAGTTGCGCTGCATAAGCGGACACGGCAGATGGCGCGGCGAGAGCAGGGGTAACGGTCGTCATCAAAAGCGCGGATATAATCAGGGCAGTTTTACGTGTCACGCGTCAATACCTTCGATCAGCAATTGCATGTCAGCCCAGGCATCGGCCTTGCGGCGCGGGTTCCTGAACAGAAATCGCGGGTGGTAACTCGCGACGGCAATCATAATGCTGCCTTGATGGTTAATATTGTGTTGACGTCCACGGGCGGAGACCACGTCCATCCCTAACACCGCACGGCTCACCGCATCTCCCATCAACCACACCCGTTTTGGCGCGGCAAGTGCCATGTGGTGGCGCGCAATTTCACCCAAGCGAGGCAGGGCGGCTTCGGGCAATATACCCGTCGGCACGCGGCTGGGGGTGAGGGCCGCGATGTAGGTGGTTGTCCGGTCGCGCTTCAGCGCAGCGAGCATGTTGTTGAAATAATCGCCAATCTCTCCGGAGAGGACTTCGTGGGTGTCGCCCGCTTCGGGCATGTCGACGAGCGCCATCAAAGTTGCCGCTGGGTTGCCAGACGGTGCCACTCGAAATGTTGCGGGGCCAGCTTCAGGAATATCGGTGCTGCTGAGGAACCAGCGGGTGAAGTCTGCCAGTGTGGCGGGCAAAACTTCAGCCACACGAGGGCGTTCTAACTGGGGTGCCGCGCCGACCGACGCGTCACTATAGCGCGAAACAGGTTTGGGTGCCGTCCGGCCCAACCACGGCGTCGATATCTCATCAACAAAGCTATCAACACCCGCATCTTTCCACCAGCCGATCAGGCTTGCTGCGTCTCGCGCGCTGATGGGTGTTGCGATATCGTGCATAGCAAGTGATAGAGCGGGATGAGTCGTCTGCGGTCAATGTAAATGCCTTGCCTATGTGGCAGGGCGTTGCCACGGCGGGGTGACGCGAGAACATTTGCCGGAGGCGCGCAATGAGTGAACGGGAATCAATGGCTTATGACGTCGTGATCGTCGGCGGCGGGCCTGCGGGCTTGGCGGCTGCGATCCGGCTCAAGCAGCTGAACGGCGATACATCGGTTTGCATCCTGGAAAAGGGATCGGAAATTGGCGCGCATATCCTGTCAGGGGCAGTGGTTGATCCCAAGGCGCTCGATGAATTGCTGCCCGATTGGCGCACGATGGGTTGCCCGATGGCCGATGTGCCCGTCACTGATAACCAGCATTGGTTCATGACCAGAACCAAGGCGTTCAACGTACCGCATATCCTGATGCCACCGCTGATGCAGAACAAGGGCACCTATACGGGATCGCTCGGCAATCTGTGTCGCTGGCTCGCCGAACAGGCCGAGGGGCTGGGCGTGGAGATTTTTCCCGGCTTTGCAGCGGCGGAAATACTCTACAACGAAGACGGCTCGGTAAAAGGCGTCGCCACCGGTGATATGGGCGTTGCCAAAGACGGTAGCCATAAGCCCGACTATCAGGCCGGCATGGAACTCCATGCTAAATATACCTTCTTTGCCGAAGGCGTACGCGGGCACCTGAGCAAAATACTAAAAGGGCGGCTCGGCCTTGATCATGATTGCCAGCCGCAGATCTTCGGGCTTGGCATCAAGGAATTGTGGGATATCCCGGCCGAACAGCATGTTGAGGGTCGCGTGATCCACAGCCAGGGTTGGCCGCTTACGGATGCGAATGGTGGTGCATTTCTCTATCATCAGGCCAATCATCAGGTCGCGCTCGGCTTCGTCACGTGGCTCAACTATTCCAACCCGCATCTTTCCCCGTTCGAGGAGTTTCAACGGTGGAAAACCCATCCGGCGGTCAAGGCCATCCTGAAGGGCGGCAAGCGGGTTTCCTATGGTGCGCGGGCGATCAATGACGGCGGCTGGCAAGCTGTGCCCAAGCTGTCATTCCCCGGCGGCGCGCTGATCGGATGTTCGGCAGGCTTCGTCAATGTCCCCAGGATCAAGGGCAGCCACACCGCGATGAAGAGCGGCATGCTGGCCGCCGAAGCTGCAAATGAGGCAATCGCTGCGGGACGGGCGTCGGATACACTGCGGGCCTATCAAATGGCCTATGAAGAAAGCTGGATTTACAAGGAGCTCCGCGTGGTGCGCAACGTGCTGCCACTGGTCGAAAAATTCGGCAACACCATCGGCACGGTCTTGGCCAACGCTGCAATGTGGTGCGAAACGCTTGGACTGCGCTGGCCGATCACGTTGAAGACCCACCCCGACAACCAAAGCCTCAAGCGCAAGGATCAGGTGGTGCCCATCATTTATCCCAAGCCAGACGGTGTGTTCAGCTTTGACCGGCTTTCGTCGGTATTCCTCTCAAACACTAATCATGAGGAAGATCAGCCCTGCCACCTGCAACTGCGAGACCCTGACGTGCCAATCACCGTCAATCTCGCGGAATATGATGCACCGGAGCAACGTTATTGCCCAGCCGGTGTGTATGAGATCATCGGGCAAGACGAAGGCAATCCCAAGCTCCAGATAAACGCGCAAAATTGTGTCCATTGCAAGACGTGTGACATCAAAGACCCGACCCAAAATATCAATTGGGTAACTCCGGAGGGCGGCGGTGGGCCTAACTATCCGAATATGTAGGTTGATCCTGATCGGACTTGCGTTCGCGACTCCCGCCGTCGCGAAGCAAGAGCCGCGCTCGGCGCTGCGGCAATATGTTGAGGCGCGGATGTTCGATGCGGCCTCGGATCATGTGGCGGCAGCGCGAGCCTATGGTGACGCGATGACATCATCGCCGGACGAACAACGTGTAATCGAGCGGGCCTATCGCCGCGCTGTGGAGGCGGGAGATCGGCTGCTTGCGGTTCGGGCAGCACAATCGCTGGAAGCGCACAAGCTGATCAACGCAGATGCGCGCGTTTTGCTGTTCACCGAAAGTCTGGCGAAGGGCGATTGGCGCGCGGCAAACCTGCGTCTGGATCAGATGGAGGAAACCGGGGACTTCGATTTTCTCGTGCCGATATTTCGGGCGTGGACGCGGTTTGCATCGCGAGAGGGTGATCCGTTGACGACGCTCACCCTGCAAGCAAAAGACAGCCTGACCTCGACCTATGCGCGTGAGCATCGCGCGTTGCTGCTGCTCGCGCTTAAGAGAAATGCTGAGGGTTTTGAGGCTGTCCGCGCATCGGCCACCACTGATCAGCGCGGCATATTATTCCGTCTTTCCGCAGCGGCGCGGCTGGTGCAGATGCAGGACAAAGCCCATGCGCTTCAGCTGCTAAGCGGAGAGGATAGCGCGCTGCAAACCGCGCGGGCAATCGTTGACGCCAAGCGCACGCTTCGTGGAAGCATCGACACAGCGAACAAGGCAGTTGCGCTGCTGCTGGCGCGCGTTTCGACGGACTTGATCCGGGACCGCAGGTCTCCTGCGTCACTCACTCTGGCGCGAATTGCCAGTTTCGCAGCGCCCCCAACTGATGAGATCAAGCTGGCACTTGCCAATGCACTCGCCAACAATGGCCGCAATCCAGAGGCGCTGACGGTGCTCAACGATCTTGATCCGGTGGGTCCCATCGCCGGGATGGCGCGGAACCAAAAAATTGCGATATTGCAGCGGGCCGATCGCAAGGATGAGGCCTTGAGGCTTGCCCAGACGGCTGTAGCACTGCCCGACGCCGAGGCGGTAGACTATGAACTGCTGGGCCAGGCGCATCTTCAATTGGATCATGACCAAGACGGTGCCGCCGCTTTTGGCGAAGCAATCAAGCGACTGACCAGCGCGAGCGGCGCTTCATCGGTGCCGTGGAGCCTTTGGTTGCAATATGGGAGCGCGCTGGAGCAGGCCGGGGACTGGGCGCACGCCAAGCCTGCTCTCGAAACGGCGGCAAAGCTGGGCCCGGATCAGCCCGCTGCGCTTAACCACCTCGGCTATTCGATGCTGGAGCAACACGATAATCTTGATGAGGCCATGCGTCTGATCGCGAAGGCGAGCGCGCTGCGCCCCGGTGATCCAGCGATCGCGGACTCGCTCGGCTGGGCATTTTTTCTGCGTGGCGAAACAAATCAGTCGATTTCCTTTTTAGAGAAAGCCGTTCTGGCAGACCCTACGATTGCCGAGATTGGCGAACATCTTGGTGACGCCTATTGGACGGCTGGGCGCAAGGTTGACGCCCGCTATGCTTGGGCAGCCGCTTTGGTTCAAGCCGACGAGGGCAAGGATTCCGCACGAATTGGCGGGAAGATCGCAAATGGGTTGCCGACCGCCAAATGACGCGGCTAACCGAGACCGCATTTGCCAAGATCAATCTTGCGCTCCACGTGCGGCGGCGGCGGCCTGACGGTTATCATGATCTGGAGAGCATCTTCGCCTTTGCCGATCAGGGCGACATTCTGAACGGGGTTTCTGCGGACGGGATATCGCTCGCGATTAACGGACGGTTTGCGACTGGCCTGTCAAACGGCGCGGAGAATCTGGTGATGCGGGCAGCGGTGGCGCTCCAATCGGCGTTTGGAATCAGCACCGGAGCGGCGCTTTCGCTGGAGAAGAACCTGCCCATTGCATCGGGCATTGGCGGCGGATCGGCGGATGCGGCGGCGGCGCTGCGGCTTCTGGCGCGGATGTGGGGGATTGATCCAGCTGATCCTCAGATTTTGGAGATTGCAGCGGTTTTAGGCGCGGATGTGCCCCCGTGCCTTGCCAGCAATTCACTTTTCGGCGCGGGCCGCGGGGACATATTATCGCCGATCAACATTGCTTTTGAAGGTGCACCACTATTGCTCGTCAATCCGCTGGTGCCGCTATCGACCGGGACGGTGTTTGCCGGATGGGACGGGGCGGATCGCGGCCCGATTGATGTGGCTGATCCTGCATCGTGGCGCAACGATCTGACGACACCAGCGCTCTCGATCGTTCCCGCAATTGCGGACATTCTGGATCAATTGGGCGGGCAAAGCGGCGCACGTTTCGTCCGGATGTCTGGCTCGGGCGCGACCTGCTTTGCCGTGTTTGAAACGCCTGAAGACGCAGCCGCTGCAGCAGGCTCGTTTCCGGACGCGTGGACCCTTTTGACACATATAAGATGACCCACTTGTCCCGAAATGGGGCAATCTCCTGTGCACTCAACCGGGAAATGTGAGGGTTTGTGCGCTTGGCACATGTCTTGCGTCTATTCGCTCAACGGGTCATGCCTTCGGGTATCATTCGACCATGGTCCCCGCGCGGCCAGCGTGCATCATGGAACGGGGCGGCGCATCGACGGATGCGCCGCCCATGTTGTTTCTGCCACCTATCTGTGGTTATTGCGACGACATGAACGCCAACCTTTATGCCCTGTTTCAGGACCGCTTCGCCCGCCGCTGGGATGCGCCCGCGCTCGTTGATGCCCAAGATGCAGGGCTGAGTTTTCGCGCGCTCGACCGGCTTTGCGCTCAAATGGCAGCGATGCTGGCGGCGCACGGCGTGAGCGCGGGTGAACGCGTCGTGGTTCAAGTGGAAAAGTCGGTGGAGGCGGTTGCGCTCTATCTGGGATGCTTGCGATTGGGGGCGATCTTCGTGCCGCTTAACACCGCGTACACGGCCGCCGAAGTGGCGTATTTCCTTGAGGATGCAGAACCAAAGCTGTTTGTATCATCCGCCAATTTTGGGGTGCTTTGTGCCGAGGCAGAGGCGAAGACGCCCATCGACAGGATTGCGCAGAACGGGCCCGACGATATTGCAGCCATCCTCTATACATCAGGGACAACAGGTCGGTCCAAAGGGGCGATGTTGAGCCATGAAAACCTCGCCTCCAACGCACTGACGCTCGTCGACCTTTGGGGGATAGGGCCGGACGATGTGCTGATTCACGCCTTGCCGATCTTCCACGTGCACGGGCTGTTCGTGGCGCTACACACGATGTTTCTGGGCGGCGGCAAGACGATCTTTCTGCCCAAATTCGATCCCGCTGAGGTGGTCGGCCTGATGCCGCGCGCGACGTTGCTGATGGGTGTGCCAACCTTCTATACTAGACTGCTGGCTCATGCTGATTTCACGCGTGACGCAACCACGACGATGCGCCTGTTCATTTCGGGTTCTGCGCCCCTGCTTGCTGAAACCCACCGGGAATTTGACGCACGGACGGGGCAGAAAATCCTGGAGCGCTACGGCATGACAGAGGCCGGGATGATCACATCAAACCCGCTTGAGGGGGATCGGATTGCAGGCACGGTGGGCTTCGCTTTGCCCGGCGTTGAGGTCCGCTGCGAGGAAAATCCCGGCGTATTGGAAATCAAAGGTCCCAATGTTTTCAAAGGCTATTGGCGCATGCCTGAGAAGACGGCAGAGGAGTTTCGCCCAGGTGGCTGGTTCATCACGGGGGATATATGCGAGATTGCAGCGGATGGCCGCGCCTCCATCGTCGGGCGCGCGAAAGACCTGATCATTGCGGGTGGCTATAATATCTATCCCAAGGAAATCGAAAGCGTGATCGACGCGGTGGCGGGCGTCACGGAGTGCGCCGTTATTGGCGTGCCTCACCCTGATCTGGGCGAAGCAATTGTCGCGGTGATGACGGGCGTTGGGTTTGACGAACATGCGTTGAAAGCGGCAATCGAAACCGGCCTCGCTCGGTTCAAACACCCTCGCCGGCTGATCACAGTTGATGCGTTGCCGCGCAATGCGATGGGCAAGGTTCAAAAAAACGTCCTGCGCGATACTTATGCCGAACTTTTTCTCAACCCATCCCAATAGGCGAGCCGTTCCTGGATTTTGGCCTCAAATCCGCGCGGGGAGGGGGTATAGAAATCCTGGGGCGCCATCCCCTCCGGCCAATAATTCGCACCGGAAAAGCCGTTCACGGTATCAGGATCATAAGCATAATCTTTGCCGTAACCGATATCCTTCATCAGCTTGGTCGGCGCGTTCAAGATGTTGGCAGGGGGCATCAACGATCCGGTTTCACGCGCTGATTTCCACGCGGACTTTTGCGCTTTATACGCGGCGTTCGATTTGGGCGCGGTCGCGAGGTAGAGGCAGGCTTGCACAATCGCCAGCTCACCCTCCGGTGAGCCGAGGAAATCATAGGCATCCTTGGCTGCAAGACATTGGATCAGCGCCTGGGGATCGGCGAGCCCGACATCCTCGCTGGCAAAGCGCACCAGCCGCCGCAACAGGTACAGCGGCTCCTCACCCGCCACCAGCATGCGCGCGAGATAGTAAAGCGCGGCCTGCGGATCGGACCCGCGCAGGCTTTTGTGCAGAGCGGAGATCAGATTATAATGTCCCTCACCGTCCTTGTCATAAACCGGCATTCGGCGGTGGAGCAACGCGGCGAGGGCAGGGGGATCGAGTGGCTCGGGGATTGAGACGGAGAACAGAGTCTCCGCCTGATTGAGGAGGAAACGCCCGTCTCCGTCCGCCGATGTGATCAGCGCCGCGCGGGCTTCGGGCGTGAGGGGCAGGGGGCAGTCCTCCGCCGTTTCTGCCCGGCTAAGCAACTGATCGAGTGCCGCGTCATCCAATCGGTTGAGCACCAAAACCTGCGCGCGGCTGAGCAATGCCGCGTTCAACTGGAAACTCGGATTCTCCGTCGTCGCACCGACCAGGGTGACGGTGCCATTCTCGACATAGGGCAGGAAGCCGTCCTGCTGCGCGCGATTGAAGCGGTGGATTTCATCGACAAAGAGCAAGGTCGCCTGGCCCGTGCGGGCGTGCTCCGTGGCGGCGGCAAAGGCCTTCTTGAGGTCTGCCACGCCCGAGAATACCGCCGATATGGCCTCGAACCGCAAGCCCACCGCATCCGCCAGCAGCCGCGCGATGGTCGTTTTACCCGTACCCGGCGGCCCCCAAAGGATGAGCGAACTCAGCTTCCCCGCGGTGACCATCCGTCCGATCGCGCCCTCCGCCCCGGTCAGATGATCCTGGCCGACAATCTCCGCGAGTGACGCCGGGCGGAGTCGCTCGGCGAGGGGCGGGATCGTGCGAGGCGGGAAAAGGTCGGTCATCCAAATCGGCTTAGCCGCAACTTTGTCCCTTGACATTATCTCTTTAAGATATATCTTAGACATATTCAGAACATATAGAAAGGATTTTGAATGTTTCACAAAGGAAGAATGCGGGGCCATGAGGGCCATCCGCTTCATGCCATTTTCGGCCATCATCGTCGCGGCTTTGGCGGGCGGGGCGGTCGCGGAGAGGGTGGCGGGCGTCGCCGGATGTTTGATGCCGGAGAACTCCGTCTCGTGCTGCTCAAGCTGATCGAGGAAATGCCGCGCCACGGCTATGATCTGATCCGCGAGATTGAAGACCGGACCGGCGGTGCTTACGCGCCCAGCCCCGGCGTCATCTATCCGACGCTGACCCTGCTTGCCGATATGGGCCTGATCGAGGAAGCCAAAAGCGAAGGCGCGAAGAAATTGTTCGCGATCACGCAAGCGGGTTCGGTTCACCTGACCGAGAAGACGCTCGAAGTCGATGCCGCAATGGCCAAGCTTGCCCAAATGGGTGCACAAAGCGAGCGCACCGACGGCGCCCCCATCCGCCGGGCAATGGGCAATTTGCGCGAAGTCCTGCAAAACCGGCTCAGCCGCGATGATGTGACGGTGGATACCCTCCACGAAGTCACCGCCTTGCTCGATGAAGCCGCGCAACGGATCGAACGGCTATGACAGTGCACAGCAGCACGGCGCAGGTGCCGACCCAAAGCGGCAGCAAATATATGCAGCAGCTTTGCAAACATTGGGCGCATAATCTGAGCGTCGAATTCACGCCCGAGAAGGGGACAGTGATATTCCCCAGGGATGCGCGCGGCGCCGATTGGCCCGGCGACGGTCTGGTGACAATGATCGCCCACGGGGACACGCTCGAATGCCGGATCGACGCGACGTCGGCGGGGCAATTGGAAGGGTTGAAGGGCGCGCTTGCCCGTCATCTCGACCGGTTTGCCTTTCGGGAGGCCCCGCTGACCTTCGAATGGGGATGAAACGCCATTGAATTTCCCTGTTTTTTTTCTTGCACAGCGCCGTGATGTGGACGACGGTGCGCGGCATCACGGCTGGATGTGGGGGAACATCATGTGGGACAATATCGCCAAGGCCTTTCGCAACTATGCGACTTTTACGGGGCGCGCGACGCGGCAGGAATTTTGGACGCTGATACTTGTGATGGCCGTCTGCACCGTTGGCGCGCATTTTCTTGACCTCCGCGACGGAGAGATTGTGCCCGTCGCCGCCGGCATGGGGATGTTGGAACTGATCGCGTTCCTCTTGCTGCTCCTCCCGATGATATCGGCGGGCGCGCGTCGGCTGCATGATTCCGGCCGTTCAGCATGGTGGTGGCTATTCTTTTACATCCCCTATCTCGGTTTTGTCGCGCCATCCGGCAGCGAGCAGCTCATGATCGCATCCGCCGCCGCGCTGCTCATCGGCACAGCCGCGCTGGTCATACAATTCGTTCAGCCCGGTGAGGCAGGTGAAAACCGGTTCGGCCCGAAGCCTTATACCAATTCTCGTTGATTTGAACCTACCCGTCATTCCCGCGTAGGCGGGAAACCATTCGCATATTTGTGCCAGAAGGCCCAGAAATACGTCAAACTTTGCCACGAATGGGTTCCCGCCTTCGCGGGAATGACGATGAATGCGTGAGTCACGTTCATTGAAAATTGGTATTAGGGGGCGCTAGGTCAAAGCCGCCGCCACCCGAATGCGCTGTTCCCCCGCAGAGGCAGGGTTCAGCATAACCATCCAAACGCAAAACAGCCAATTCGCTCTGAGGGCCACTAGGAAGCTTCCTAGGGGCTGTTGGAAATGAAATGGCACCCCAGTACCTGAAATCAATTTGCCGCGCTCCTAGGGGCGCTCTCGGCCATTTTAAGGGCATATAGAGATCATATCTCCAAAGTTCGCTCGTCCGGCGAGAGGAATTGGAGTGTTTCGAGGGGGCTGCAAAGCAATTGCACGTGAATCTCTTTCCTCCTCTCCCCTTGCGGGAGAGGGAAGGAGCTGCGGAGCAGCGGAAGGGAGAGGGGTGTAGAGCGACGCGCAGCGAGCGTGGTCTCGGCCCCAAACTCAACCAGATATGCTCCCGTCCCGTCTCCCTCGCTCGCATGCTCACATTTCCCTCCCCCGCAAGGGGGGAGGGGCGGCTCAAATCCACATACGATTGCCTCGGTGGTTTCGTAGCGCAGTGTTGGCGCTTCACAGCGATGTTGGTTAAGTCGGGGACATCCCTATTGGGTGTCCTCGAACGTTTATGTTGAAGCTGCCGCCGCAGCGCAATGCAGCAAAATATGCGCGCGGATTCTACAAAGCAAGATGCGAACGCGATTTGCTTGAAGTCGGCGCTTGATAGCTAGGTTTTTGCACAGGTGTCCTGCTGGGCACGAGGACAAGCGACCCTTCGACAGGCTCAGAATGAGCGGGAAGAGGATGTCCCCGACTGCACGAATGGGTTCCCGCCTACGCGGGAATGACGGGTGGGCTCGAAACGACGAAACTCGTTATCAATCCCCCTGGCCAGGCTCCGCCGAGAAGAACTTATCATATTTCCCTTCCATGCCCTTATGCTCATCGGCATCGGCGGGGGCTTCGCGGCTTTTGGTGATGTTGGGCCAGCTGGCGGAGAAACTGGTGTTGAGCTCCAGCCATTTTTCGAGGCCATTCTCAGTATCGGGCAGGATCGCTTCGGCGGGGCATTCGGGTTCACACACGCCGCAATCAATGCATTCGCTGGGGTTGATGACGAGCATATTCTCGCCCTCATAGAAGCAATCGACCGGGCATACCTCCACGCAGTCCATATATTTGCACTTGATGCAGGCCTCAGTCACGACATAGGTCATTGGGTCACTCCCCTAGAATTGATGAACTGTGGTTAGATTCAGCTTCCGCCCGCGTCAATCGCTCGCGGGTCGGTTCGTGATAAAATGTCTGAGCCTCGCTTGCCGGGCCGCGGCGGACGGGGAGGGCGATGACGGTGATGACGCGCACCTGATCGGCGATGGCGATGGTCACCACGTCACCGGGTGACACGTCGGCGTGGAGGCTGGTGAGCGGGTGGCTGTTGATGCGGGGATGTCCGCCTTTCACCAATGCCTGCGCCTTGCTCCGGCTTTTGGTGAAGCGGCAGAAGTAGAGATATTTGTCGAGCCTCAGCGTTTTTTCTCAGCGGTCATCGATTGGAGCGCGGCGAATGCGCCGGTCCGGGTCGGGGCGGGGAGGGCGGTAGGACGACGCAGCCCGCGCCATTTCCACGTCTCGGGCGTCGCCAGCGGCACAAAGCCCAGCGCGCGCATCACCCGGTTTAGCGTGGCCTCCCCAATGCCGAGCGAGACCGAGAGTTTGCGGTCCGGCGTGAACGGTTTGAATCCCTGCCGCTGATCATGGAGCGATTTGGCAATCCGCTCGACCAGATCGACGCGGAGCATCTGATCGCCGAAGCTATGATATCCGGCTTGCGTTGCTGCTTTCACCAGATCAGGTTCCGGGCGATCAAGCAGGCCGAGCCCCGCCATCGGCACCGGTGGCATCGGGGTACGGTCCCGCACGGCGAGCAGCGCCAGCCGGAGCCGGGTCGGTTCGGGCTTGAGCAACAGGGGATGGAAAATGTCGAGTGAGCCGGTGATGATCCCGGTTGTGGCGATCCGCCGACGATCCTCGGGAGATATCTGGTCGAGCGTGGCGGCCATCTCCGCCCGGGTGCGCACCCCGCCGCCTTGCGCAAGTTGCGCGAAATATGCCCGCACTTCACCCGCGATTGCAGGGTCCTGACCAAGGACGTTCATGCGCACGAGTGCGGGCAGGCGGTAAGCGATCACTTCATCGCGCCACTTTTTAAGCCGCGCCTCAATTGGATCGCGCAGGTCGGGCGTCAACTTCGCGATGGCCGGCGAGAGTTTGACGCCGGGTTCGAGTAGTGATCGACCTCGTTCCCATGTGGCGATTATATTGCCTTGCCAGCCGAGTGACACGGGCTGGCCGCAATCGGTGATGAGGGCAATTTCATGATCGCGGGCCGCCGCCAGTTTCGCCGCGCGCCGACCGATTTCCTTTGGCAAGCGAAGTTCAGCGGCGGCGAGCAAGCGGCGGCGATCATCGAGCCGCGCATCGGGATCGGGTGAGAAGGTGAAGCCGTCAATCCGCCCGATATTCTCACCGTCAACGCTGACGATGCCCGCCGGATCAACGCTGACGTCCAGCATCATCGGATCGTCGGCGATGTTGCGCATCAGCACAGTTGTGCGGCGATCCACAAAGCGCTGGGTGAGGGCGGCATGGAGCGCGTCGGACAATTTTTCTTCCAGCGCGGATGTACGCGCCGCCCAATGTTTGGGATCGTGCAACCAATCGGCGCGCTGCGCGGCATAGGCCCACGTCCGCGTGGCAGCAATCCGGGCGGCGAGCGTCGCGATATCTCCTTGCACGGTATCGAGGCGGGAAAGCTCAGCTGCGAACGCGTCGGTTGGAATGCGCCCGCCGTCTGGGGCGAGCCAGCCGAACAGGCGCGAAACGCTGCCCGCGTGGAACTCCGCACCGACTTTGCGGAAATCGGGCAATCCGCATACCTCCCACAGGCGGGCGTTGGCGACGGGATGCGCGGCGAGAGATCGCACCAACGGATCCCCTATCAGATATTTGAGCACGGCAAGGTCTGCTGCTTCGGGTGCCGCGCGCAGGCCGGTGCTGATCGGTGGTTCTTCCAGCGAGGCAATCAGTGTTTCGAGATTGGTGTAGTCCGGCTCACCATTTCGCCAATAGAGATGATCAAGGGCGGGAAAGCGGTGTTCCTCAATCCGCTCAATCTCTGCATCGGTGAAGGTGCAGCCGGGCAGGGTGCCAAAGGTTCCGTCACGCTGATGCCGCCCGGCGCGACCCGCGATCTGGGCCATTTCACTCACCAAGAGTCGGCGCTGGCGGTGTCCGTCAAACTTGCCCAGGCTGGCAAAAGCGATATGGGAAACGTCCATATTCAGCCCCATCCCGATCGCGTCCGTCGCGACCAGATAGTCAACCTCACCGGCCTGAAACATCGCGACCTGGGCGTTGCGGGTGCGAGGCGAGAGTGCGCCCATCACGACCGCCGCTCCGCCGCGCGCGCGACGGATCATCTCGGCAATCGCATAAACTTCCTCCGCCGAGAAGGCGACGATTGCGGAGCGCGGGGGGAGGCGGGAGAGTTTCTTCACTCCCGCATAGGAGAGCTTTGAAAAGCGGGGCCGGGTGATGATCTCGGCCTCTGGCACCAAGGAACGGATCAGCGGGGTCAGGCTCTGGGACCCGAGGATCATCGTCTCTTCGCGACCCCGTGCGTTGAGCAAACGGTCTGTGAAAACATGGCCACGTTCTGGATCAGCGCCAAGCTGCGCCTCATCCAGCGCGACGAAGGCGACGTCACGGTCGAGCGGCATCGACTCAGCGGTACACAGCAGCCAGCGCGCGCCATCGGGCAGGATTTTCTCCTCTCCCGTGATCAGGCCCACTTCTTTCGGACCTTTGATGGCGACCACCCGGTCGTAAACCTCACGCGCCAGCAGCCGCAACGGGAAGCCAATCATTCCACTGGAATGGGCGCAGAGCCGCTCCACCGCGAGATGGGTCTTGCCCGTGTTCGTCGGCCCCAAAACAGCGGTGACTTTTGAGTCCTGCATTCTCCCTTATTTGGGGAAGAGACCGTCCTGCGCAACCCCCTGCAGGCTATTGCCCGCGAATTTGCACCGTTTGGCGCAGAATCCGGCGCAAAATTGGCGCGTTAGTTTGACATTAACCATCACAGTCCAGAGAGAAAGTATCCGGAGCGCCAAATTGGGCGACCGGTCGTAAATGCAATAACAAGAGGGCGTCTGGGCTTTGTACCAACGCAGCGAGAATCTTTTCGGGCAAGCGGGACTAACCGCAACCCTTTCTCACGCCCAAATCATCCACTTTCCTTCGCCGCCTGCGACGGGATGGCGCGCGCATATCGAACGAATCGCCGAAACTGATCTCGTCCCCGATCTGGGCGTCAACGTGGGATCGCTTGCCTGGTTTCGCGGGCTGCTAACGTGCACGGCGCTATGTGCTTGTGCCTGGCTGATCACACCGCCGTTCAAAGCCATCGCCGACCCTGTGCCGACCGCTGTCACGGGTGATGCGTGGGAAGAAACCCGCGCTCAATCGATTGCACCTTTGGCGTGGGGTGGGGACACCGGGCGACACATGGCCGCCAATGATGCCGTAAGGCCGCTTGGCACAGCGCCGGAGCGGCCGACGTTGGAGCTGACCGCCACACTGGGTCAGGGAGATGGTTTCCGCCGGGTGCTTGAACGGGCAGGCGTGGGCAGCGGAGAGGCGGGTCGGGTGTCCGATATGGTCGCCCGTGTGACCGATCTTGCCGACATCCAGCCGGGAACGCAGATGCGCATGACGCTGGGGCGGCACGCCAGCCGCACGGAGGCGCGCCCGTTGGAGTCTCTCCAATTCCGCGCGCGGTTTGATCTCGAAGTCGCCCTTAATCGCGTTGGCGGCTCGCTCTCGCTGCGGCCGATGCCGATTGCCATTGATCGCACGCCGCTCAGAATTCAAGGACGGGTGGGCGATAGCCTTTACCGCTCTGCCCGTATTGCAGGTGCCCCTGCGCAGGCAGTTGAATCCTATATCCGTGCGATTGCGTCGAAAGTCTCACTGGGTGATATTTCCGCCGATGCCCGTTTTGATTTTGTGATCGCCCATGCCCGCGCCGAAACCGGGGAAGTGCAACTTGGCAAATTGCTGTTCGCTGGCCTTGACCGCGATGGTCGCAAAACGCAGCTGCTCGAATGGTCCATCGACGGTCATACTGAATGGTATGAAGCATCGGGCGTGGGGCAAAAGCGGGCAGGGATGGCTCAGCCGGTATCGGGCCGTGTCACGTCAGGTTTTGGCATGCGCTTCCACCCTATCCTCGGATATACACGGTTTCACCGCGGTGTGGATTATGGGGCGGCATATGGTAGCCCGATTTATGCAGCGGCCGACGGTATGGTCGCCATCGCCGGGCCCCACGGTGGCAATGGCAATTTTGTGCGGCTGACGCATAGTGCGGTCCTGGGCACGAGTTATTCGCACATGAGCCGCATCATGGTCAGCCCTGGCAGCCGCGTCGCGCAGGGGCAATTGATTGGCTATGTCGGGTCAACCGGCCTGTCTACTGGCCCGCATCTGCACTTTGAGGTGTACAAAAACGGTGTGCCTGTAAACCCACTGACGGTATCATTCGCGTCTACATCGCTGTTGAGTGGCAACGAACTAGAAGCGTTTCGCGCCCGCCTGCGCGGTTATTTGTCACTCGCGGTTGGCGGCGGCACCGCCCTAAGCGCGCGTTCTCCGTCTGCCCTCAGTAATGGGATGTAACACTTTTTTGCACGTAATGGACTGGACCTTTCAGCCCTGATCGCGCAAAGGGTGCTGGCTAAGGCACCAAAGCCGGCTTAGCTCAGTTGGTAGAGCACCTGATTTGTAATCAGGGGGTCACGAGTTCGAATCTTGTAGCCGGCACCATATAACTCCTTGAAAATGCTTATTTTTACCCGAAATGGGAGAATTAAAACCGACCTAAAAAGTCGTTTAGGCCGGTTTTTAGGCCGGTGTTTTCCAAAGAATCGCCCAAGCTATCCGCGAAATGTACGAGCAGTTTGGTGCGCCGGGCTTTTTGGGAGC
>JBJOLA010000122.1:0-4105 GCA_046045815.1 Pseudomonadota bacterium | reverse complement strand
CGTTCCACAAGTTCATATTGCCGCAGCATCGCGCCATGATGGGGGGCGGAAGCGCTTCAAGCAACAGGGAAAATTGGACGGAGCGGCTTTCGCGTGCCATTGGCGGGATATGCTCCTTTCAGACCGTGTCCTGTTCCTCGACGGCGAGGCTATGATCATTGACAAGCCCTCCGGCCTGCCAGTTGATGCCCCGCGTGATGGCTCGCTCAGTTTGGAGAATCATGTTGAAGGGTTGAAGTTTGGCTTCAAGCGGTGGCCGACCGCAGTGCACCGGCTTGACCGGGACACCAGCGGCTGCCTGCTTCTCGCGCGCAGCCCGAAGGCACATGCCCGTTTCCAGCAGGCGTTCGAAGCCAAAACCGTGGTGAAGCACTATCTCGCGGTTGTCGCGGGTATTCCTGAGGGCGATTCAGGCGTGATTGATCTGCCGCTCGGCAAGTTCAGCACCGAAGAGAGCGGCTGGCGCATGATTGTTGACCATAAGAGGGGCAAGAGCGCGATTACCGCGTGGGAGAAACTGGCTGAACGAAATGGCCGTGCTCTGATCCGTTTCATCCCTGAAACCGGTCGGACTCATCAGATCCGCGCTCATGCGATCTATGGCTTGCGCGCCGCGATTGTGGGTGATCCGGTTTACGGGTTGGCGGGGGAGCCGATGCTGCTCCATTCAACGTTCCTGTCGGTCCCGCGCGACGGCAAACCCCCGGTTGAAGCGACGGCGCCCCTGCCCGAACGCTTCGCCACTGCGGGATTTAGCGCAGGATCATTTGATCTCCCTTGATCTCCACCGTGCCCACTTGCGCGAGGAAGTTCTGACCCAAGAGAGAGACGCCCAGGCCGTCCGCCAACACCGCTCCGTGCAGATCCCATGCCTCTTTATTGTCTAGCGTGACGTGATGGAATGTCACTTGCTTGCCCAGCACGTCACCCGACGCGCCTCTGCCGACAACTTCGAACTCGTTCGGGGAAAAATTCATCCCGATCTTTTGGGCGTCGCTGGCGGTGAGCGCGATCATCGACGCGCCGGTATCGACTAGAAAGTGGATCAGCTGGCCGTTGACCATCGCGTCGGCATAGAAATGGCCGTCCTCATGTCGGGGCAAGACCGTTTCATAGCCATGCGGCTTGGTCCCCACGTTCGTGTCTGACGCAGCCTTGGTTTGCGGCGTCAGGATGAGATTGCTGTTGGGTTGATTGGTGTCGGGCGTCGGTTGGCTGGCGGGCATCATCATCCCGATGAACAACCCCGCCACAACAGCCCCACCGAGAATCCTCATGTACATGAGATTGCCGTACCCGAATGGCCCTGTCATCCCGTTAAGTGGAATGGTAAAGGCGCGCTTATCATGGATGACATTCTCTTTACCCTACCCGAAAGCGCTCTTGAGGAGCGTTTCCTTGCCGCCACGGGGCCGGGCGGTCAGAATGTCAACAAAGTGGCGACGGCGGTGCAAATCCGGCTTGATGTCTACTCGCTGCGGTTGGCGCCCCACGTTTACACCCGGCTCAAGACGCTGGCAGGAAGTCGCTGGACCAACGAGGGCGAAATCGTCCTCACCGCGCGCAGTTTTCGAACCCAGGAAGGCAACCGCAGCGACGCCCGGGCGCGGCTGACCGCTTTGGTTGAAAAGGCGCATCATGTTCCGGCGCGGCGGATCAAGACCAAGCCGTCACGCACGGCGAAGGAAAAACGGCTCACCGGAAAGTCCATTCGCGGTGACGTGAAGAAAGCACGCGGGAAAGTGGATTTTGACTGATGTATGAATTTGAAATCAACAACGACACGAAGCAGGAGCTCTACCGTGATCTGCTGTCTGCGCTCGACGCCCTGACCAAGGACGAACCGGATCCGATTGCTAATATGGCCAATGCGGCGGCGCTGGTTTGGGAATATCTTCCCGACCTCAATTGGGCAGGATTTTATCGATTGTTGAACGGTGAGCTTGTGCTCGGTCCGTTTCAGGGCAAAGCGGCATGCATCCGAATTCCGCTTGGCAAAGGTGTCTGCGGTGCCGCCGCAGAGTCGCTCAAGACGCAGCTGGTGGAGGATGTTCATGCTTTTCCGGGGCATATCGCCTGTGATGCCGCATCACGTTCAGAACTGGTTGTCCCTGTGACGGTCGCGGGCAGGTTGATCGCGGTGCTCGATCTCGATAGCCCGACGCCCGCTCGCTTTGACAAGGAAGACGCGACTGGTTGCGAGGCGCTTGCAAAACTGTTGTCGCGGCGGATTTGACCAGAATCGGGACAGATTTAACCTTCTTCTGCCATTTTCGCTTGGTTACCAACCTGTTAATGATACTCTCGAAGAATGGCGGTGACCCGTACATTCCGATGTTTTGAAAACCGGGAGTGATTAACGATGAAAATCCTTGGCTTAGCGAGTGTTGCGGCAATTCTAATGGCGGCGCCAAGCGCGGCTTTTGCCCAAAACGACTCGGCGGGTATGCCGCGCGTGTTGCCAGGGGCTGCGATGCCTCGCTCAATGCCCGCAGTGGGCATGCCTCGCACGGTTCCGCCGGTCAGCATGCCAAATGCGATGCCTGGACACACGGGGGCCCAATGGGCCGGTGGGATGCATGCGCCGGGTGGTTGGTCTGCTTATCGCCCCGCCGTCCGTGGTTATATGCTGCCAAGCTATTGGATCAGCCCAAGTTTCTACATCGGAAATTATGCGCGCTACGGCTTTTCGGCCCCGCAATCAGGTTACGGTTGGTCACGTTATTATGATGACGCTGTTCTGAGTGACGGTGACGGTCGCGTTTATGATAGTGTGCGCGGCGTCGATTGGAATCGCTACGGCTATGAAGATGGCGCGTATAACGAAGACTATTCCGATTCCTATGGCTATCATGATGATGCACCGCGCGCCGCGCCGCCGCGCCGCAAGAAGGGCGTGGCTGGCATCATTGGAGCCGTCATCGGTGGCGCTGTTGGCGCGATTGCCGGAGACGCGATTGCCAGTCCGGGAGACCGGGTGGCTGGTGCATTCATCGGCGGCGGCGTTGGTGCGATTGCGGGCGGCGTTATTGGTGCAGCGACAGAACGCCGCGGTCAACGTTATCTTGGGGACCGCAGTGGCCGGGACTACCGCGACGGTGATGATCGGCGCAACATGCCGTATGACTATGACTACCGTGGACATCACGCGCCAGACGTCACTTACGATGGGCACCGCCCCCACTGGAACCGCTACGGCGGACGCTGGGGCGGCTCACGCGTTATCTATAATGGGGGCGGCTATTACGGTGGCGGTGAGACGATTGTGACCATCACACAAGGACAGCCGATCACCACGACGACCACCACGACGACAGAACAGGTGATTTATGAGCGCGTACCGATGCGTCGCCGTGTCGCTGTGCGGCACTGGAAGCCCCGGCCGCACTACCGCCCGCAACCTCGGTGTGTTTGCGGTAGCTGAATTTACTTCGCTGGGGGGCGAATGGCCCGGCCATCTGTGGATGGTCGGGCCAATTTGTGTCTAGCTCAGGCGATCAAGCGCCTCGAGGCTCAGTGAACCTGGCACAATCATCACCGGGCAGGGCAGGCTGCCCGATTCCGCGCCCGCGAAATGGCTGACGAGCGGCCCGGGACTGCCAGTCTTGGCCGCCGCGAGCACGAGCGCACCAATCTCGGGATTTTCAGCAAGCGTTTCGCGGATGACCGCGATCGCATCCCCCTGTTTGACTTTGATCGTGGGCTTGATCCCGCTTTCATCAGCCAGTGTTTCAACCGCGCGGCGGACGACTTCCTCGGCGCGGTCGCGCGCTTCCTCCTCGATGGTCGCCTGAACCGCTCCCCAGGCGACAAATTCTTGGCGCGGGATCAGCGCAAGTATTTCAACCGCGCTATTGGTTTTCGCAGCACGGCGCGCGGCAAAGCGAAGCGCAATCTCGGCTTCTTCCGTTTCATCAATAACAACCAGATAAGTTCGCATTCCCGAGTGCCTTCCCCAAAGCTGGCGAATGCTGCGTGATATTTTGCCTTCTGGCAAGCCATGATCTTGACCAGATGCGCCATATTGGCCGATGGAGGCGGTGACGCTCGGTTTTTCGCAACGCATACAGGGATTGCCCACATGGCTATCGAACTCAAAATGCCC
>JBJOLA010000079.1:0-8767 GCA_046045815.1 Pseudomonadota bacterium | reverse complement strand
CGCTTCGCCAGCGTGACGAGCTTTTCGGTGTAGGGACGCAGTTCCTTCGCCTTGGCAAGCGTGGTTGTGATCTGCTCATGCTTGATCAGTGCCGCCGCCATGTTGCGGAACAAGGCCGTGCGGTGCGATGACGTGCGTTGAAGCTTACGGTGTGCATTACGATGACGCATGGTCATTTCCTTCGTTCGTTATCGAGCCGTATCAGGTACTCGCTAGCAGGCGGTGATAAGGGCCACCGCCAAGAACCCGATGCCAATTAACCCAGCAGTTCCTGCTCAAGCTTCTTGGCCATTTCTTCGATATTTTCTGGCGGCCATCCGGGGATGTCCATACCGAGGCGTAGGCCCATGCTCGACAGCACTTCCTTGATTTCGTTCAAGGATTTGCGGCCAAAGTTTGGCGTGCGCAGCATTTCTGCTTCGGTTTTCTGGACGAGATCGCCGATGTAGATGATGTTGTCATTCTTGAGGCAATTTGCACTGCGCACCGAAAGTTCGAGTTCATCCACCTTCTTGAGCAGATAACGGTTGATGCTGTTCGAATCGCCCGATGCGGCAGCCGTAGCAGCAGATGGCGCGGCCACACCGATGAGCTGCGAGGATTGCGCCATCGCTTCATCAAAGTGGACGAACAGCTGGAGCTGATCCTGCAAGATACGCGCCGCATAAGCGAGCGCATCGTCTGGCGTGACGGTGCCATCGGTTTCAATCGTGAGCGTCAGCTTGTCATAGTCAAGCTCTTGCCCAACGCGGGTGTTTTCCACCTTGTACGACACCTGACGGACCGGCGAATAGAGCGCGTCTACCGGGATCAAGCCGATAGGCGCGTCTGCCGGACGGTTGGCCGCAGCAGCCACATAGCCCTTGCCGATATCGCAGGTCAGTTCCATGTTGAGCGTCGCGCCCTGATCAAGATGGCAGATGACGTGATTGGGGTTCATCACCTCAATGTCACCCGAAACAGTGATCATCCCAGCCGTGACATCAGCAGGACCAGTTGCTGAAAGTTGAAGCCGTTTGGGGCCCTCGCCCTGCATGCGCAGCGCGATCTGTTTCACGTTCAAAACGATGTCGGTGACGTCTTCACGCACGCCGGCAAGCGACGAAAATTCGTGCAGCACATTCTCGATCTTGATCGATGTGACCGCAGCGCCTTGCAGCGATGAAAGCAGCACCCGGCGCAGCGCGTTACCGAGCGTAAGGCCAAAGCCGCGTTCGAGAGGTTCTGCAACAAAGGCAGCTTTGATCAGCGCATTGCCGCTGGTCTTCTTTTCAAGCACATCAGGCTTTTTCAGTTCCTGCCAGTTCTTTGTATTGACTGCCACGATATTCCCCTTGGGGTTGGGCGGGTGGCTCGTCAGCCACGCACCGATTGAACTCTAGTTGGAAGCGCGAGAAACACTTCCGGCAGACGGGATCAAACTTCCGTCTTAAACTCGACGACGCTTTGACGGACGCACACCGTTGTGCGGGATCGACGTCACATCACGGATGGATGTGATATTGAATCCCACGGTGGCGAGTGCCCGCAGCGCTGATTCGCGACCCGAACCCGGGCCCTTCACTTCAACTTCGATGGTCCGAACGCCGTGCTCAGCAGCTTTCTTGCCCGCATCTTCGGCAGCCATCTGAGCGGCGTAAGGGGTCGATTTGCGCGAGCCCTTGAAACCGCACAAACCAGCCGAAGACCAGCTGATCGTATTGCCTTGTGCGTCTGTGATGGTGACCATCGTATTATTGAAGCTGGCGTTCACATGCGCGACGCCAGAGGTGATATTTTTCCGCTCGCGGCGCTTAATGCGCTGTGGTTCGCGTGCCATGTTGCTGTCCTGACTTTATATCTAGAAAGTGGGAAATCAGATCGGAGACCGACCGGATTACTTCTTTTTACCGGCGATTGGCTTGGCTTTACCCTTACGGGTGCGCGCATTGGTGTGCGTGCGCTGGCCGCGAACGGGAAGGCCTTTACGGTGGCGCAGGCCACGGTAGCAGGCCAAATCCATCAACCGCTTGATGTTCATGGCAACGGTGCGGCGAAGATCGCCCTCAACCGTATAGCCCGCATCAATGGTTTCACGGATCTGGAGCACTTCCTGATCGGTAAGGTCCTGAATCCGGCGGTTGGCAGCAATGCCAAGCTTGGCGGTAATTTCCTTGGCCTTGGTGTTGCCAATGCCGTGGATATAAGTCAGCGCGATTTCTACGCGCTTGTTGGTCGGGATATTAACACCCGCAATACGTGCCATTTGATTTTTCTCCTGCTCCACAGGGTGAATGGCAACCCACCCCATCTCGACGCGTTAAAATTCCCCAGAAAACAACAAACACGACGAGCGCAAAAGAGCGCCGCCGGGAGCCGGTGTTAGGGAATAATGATCGAATTAGACTCGGGCAGCCAGAGAGTCAAGCGCAGCGCGGGTGAGAGCGCAAAAATCGTGCCGACTTCGAAAGATCGCACGACGAGCGGAACAGACGCCGCTCACACCCGTCCAATCGCAATCTTGTACACCAGGTTCCGGTCACGACGCCCGACTGCGACAACGATGACTGTGACAATCTGATCATCCACTTGATAGACCAGCCGATACCCCGCTGCGCGCAGCTTGATTTTATAGCAATTAGCCAAACCGTGCAGTCGCGCCGCGGGAATATGCGGATGCCCGAGCCTCTCCCGCAGTTTGTTGACGAACTGCGCTCGGATCGAGCTGTCAAGCTTGTCAAATTCCTTTTGCGCACTTGGCAGGAAAATCAGCCTATAGGTCGTCAATGTTGACCTCGACGCCAACCTCTCCTGCCCGCGCCCGAACAATTTCGGCGAGCTCAATATCTTCCAACCGGTCCATCAACTCCTCCCAAGCCTTGGCGGGAACGAGGTAAGCGGCGGGGGTGTTGCGGTTAAGAACAGCCACTGGAAAGCCGCCCGCTGCCTCGATCACGGCAGATGGGTTTTTCTTGAGATCAGAAATGCTGACGCCAGAGCCTGCGAGAATTTCGGTTATCATGACCTGTTATTAGGTCATTTAATAGGTCATTGTCAAGCCAATCACTCCACCGTCACCGACTTCGCCAAATTCCGAGGCTGATCCACATCTGTCCCCTTCGCGCACGCCACATGGTAGGCGAGCAGCTGCACCGGCACCGCGTACACTAGCGGCGCAATCAGCGGATGAACGCTGGGCATTTCAATCGTTGCCATGCAGCCGTCGCCTGCCTCGGCGATCCCTTCGGCGTCGGAAATCAACACGACCTTGCCACCGCGCGCGCGAACTTCCTGCATGTTGCTGACGGTTTTCTCAAACAACGGACCGGACGGCGCGAGGACGATCACGGGGACAGCCTCGTCAATTAGCGCGATGGGTCCGTGTTTCATTTCGCCACTCGCATAACCCTCGGCGTGGATGTAGCTGATTTCTTTGAGCTTGAGCGCACCCTCAAGCGCGAGCGGATAATCCGGCCCACGCCCAAGATAGAGCACGTCGCGCGCAGGGGCGATCAAGTGGGCCATCGCCGCAATATCCTCATCATGGGCGAGCGCGGCGTTAATCGCGGCGGGCGCCTCGGTGAGATGCATGACGACCTCTTGCTCCTCCGCGCGGGTCATCTTGCCCTTCACCACCGCAAGGTGCGCTGCGAGTGCTGCGAGGACGGCCAGCTGGCAACTGAAAGCCTTGGTTGATGCGACGCCAATCTCTGGCCCGGCATGAGTGGGGAGGAGCAAGTCCGCCTCGCGCGCCATGGAGCTGGTGGGCACGTTCACGACCACGGCGATCTTCTGCCCCGCTGCTTTGGCGTGGCGCAGTGCAGCGAGTGTATCTGCGGTCTCGCCAGATTGGCTGATGAAGAGCGCGAGACCGCCTGCCTCCAGCACCGGATCGCGGTAACGGAATTCGGACGCGAAATCCAAGTCGACAGGCACACGGGCGAATTGTTCGAACCAATATTTGGCGACCATCCCCGCATAATAGCTGGTTCCGCAGGCGACGATGGTCACACGCTTGATGCTGCTTAGATCAAAATCCATCTGCGGCAACGCGACCTGCTGTTCGAGCGGACGGATGTAGGAGGAAAGCGTTTGGGCAACCACGGTGGGCTGCTCAAAAATCTCCTTCTGCATATAGTGGCGGTAATTACCCTTCTCGATTGCCGCCGCCGATACGCCGGAGGTGGTGATTTCACGGGTGACAGGATTGTTATCCTTGTCAAAAATCTCCGCGCCAGCCTTGGTGACAATCACCCAGTCGCCCTCGTCCAGATAGGCAATCTTCTGCGTCAGCGGGGCGAGCGCGAGCGCGTCTGACCCGAGATAGGTCTCACCCTCGCCGTAGCCCACCACCAAAGGGGAGCCGAGCCGCGCACCGATCAACAGGTCGGGATGTGTGCGGAAGGCGATGGCGAGCGCGAAGGCCCCGCGCAACATGGGAAGGACGGTCTTCACGGCGTCCTGTGGAGATTTGCCCGCTTCAATTTGTTCAGACACAAGATGCGCCACAACCTCGGTGTCTGTCTCACTCTCAAACGTTCGCCCCCGCGCGATCAGCCCGTCGCGCAGCGTCTTGAAATTCTCGATGATCCCGTTGTGAACCAGCGCCACTTCTTCCGTGGCATGAGGATGCGCGTTGCTCGTCGTCGGCGCGCCGTGGGTGACCCAGCGGGTGTGGGCGATGCCGATGTTGCCCGGCGCATCGTTGGTCTTCAGTTCGGTGACCAGATTGGCCAGCTTCCCCTGTGCACGCCGCCGAATCAGCTGGCCGTCCAGCACGGTGCACACGCCCGCGCTGTCATAGCCGCGATATTCCATGCGCTTGAGTCCGTCGACCAAACGGTCAGAGACTGCGTGATTGCCTACAATGCCGATAATGCCGCACATAACCTAATTTCCTACTGCCACCAGCGGACGCAGACTGCGCCGCTCAAAATAACTACGGAGCGCCCGGTTACTGGGGCGCTCAATCATCCGAAAGCTCAAAATTGCAACCAATATCGCGAGCGCCACCGCAACGCCTGTGAACACTATGCCAAGCGGACTCGCGTTGAGGGGATGCGCCAGCCGGTTGATCGCTTGCACGACATAGGGGTGAAGCAGATAGAGCGAGTAGCTTGCGTCACCCAGCAGCAACATCGTCGCGGGCCATTTGATCGCACCGTCAAGCCGGAGCGACGTTAGCAGCAATACGCCCCCAAGCAGCGCCTTGACCGGGATGTTTGCCGTCACACCGTGCGGTATGCCCGTGATCAGCAGCCCCAACATTGCAAGTGCAACACCGGATGCAATTCCAGCAGGCAGTTTTTGAAGCGCCGCACTATGCCTATTCCAGACCAGATAGGCGACGATGCCGACGAGAAAATCCAGGATGACCGGCCTCGACCAGAAATCGAGTTGTGCCGATAACGGGGCTAGCAACGGATGGGCAGAGGCCAATGCCAGAATCACCGTCGCCGCAATGACAGGGGCAAGCTGCCGCGAAAGCAACAAAGCCGCCGCAAATATGACGTAAAACAGCATTTCGTAATTCAGTGTCCACCCCAGAAACAGGAGCGGCATCATGGCCCCGTCTCCGCGGACGTAGGGGATGAAGAACAGCGACCGCACCAGGTTCCAAAACGTCGGCTCTGACGATGGAAACAGCGACGGCAGGATCAGCGCCCCCACGAAGACGCCCATAGTCGCCAACCCGTATAGCGGCACAACCCGGCATGCCCGTTTGAGCATGAAGCCTTCGGGTTCCTTTGCCGCAGCGTGGCAGATGATGAACCCTGACAGCACAAAGAACAATTCAACCCCAAAGCTTGAAAGGCCAATCCAGTTGGCATGGAACAGCACGACCGAGAGCGCCGCGATCCCGCGCAACGCTTGTACCGAATCCATCCGCGCGGCGACAGGCGATGTCATTTTATCGACTTCTTTGGCTTCTTTGGCTTCAGCTTATCAGCGCTCCGATCTGACACGGCGTGGTTTCCAACAGTTCCGACAATGCCGCACATGGGACTAAACTCGCACTAAAGTTGATAGGGGACACGAATCCCCGGCATCTCTGCCGGAAAATCCTTTGTATTTCGTGTAATCAAAACGCGACCGCGAGTTTGTGCCGTCGCGAGGATGATGGCATCAAGCGATTTGAGCTTGGGCCGATCCCTCCGAAGGGCTGCCGCCCGACGCGAAATTTCATCATCAATTTCATCGAGCCCGAAACGACTGAGAAACGCCAAAGCTTCGCGGACAACGCCTTCGTCTCCCTTTGACAGGACTTCGATCCATGCCATGCGACTAATCCAGGGACGCGCACCTGACGCCGCCGCTCGTTGAATTTCAGTGCGCGCAGGCGGATATCCTGCAAGCGCATCAATCAAGATGTTTGCGTCGAAAGCATATCCGCTCACTTGCTGCTCGGAGCCTTGGGCGTGGGATATTTGCCCGCAATCATATCGAGGTAGATTTGTCGCTGACGATCATCTTCTTCGTCGAACATATCGGGGGATTCGGCTCGAACTTCTTCATAGTCATCGTCCCAAGCGCGGGTCCATTCGGCACGGCGCTTGCGGTCATATTCGTGCGGATCGTGTGCAACACCATGCCGGGCCCACAGACCGAATCCCTGATCGATCCAGCTCGTGTCGTTGTTTCCGATGTTAGGCTTATAGGCGACAACTGCCTCACGCAAAACCGCCGCACGCGACTTGCCCTGCTCGGCGGCGAGCTGATCGAGCCATTTGATGTCTTCATCTGGCAAATCGGCGAGGATGCGAGTCATGATATATAGATATCATATCATGATATCATGTCAACAGTAACGGTGACGCAAAATTGCGTGCACGTCCGCGAGGGGGCCTAGGAGCCTCGTACAGCGACGCAGATCTTGTTTGGAGGGTGGGTGCCTAAACGCGCTCCAACAGGGCGTATGCGTCATCCTGGAGCATTTTAGGGGTACTATATATCCCATTAGGTTCTTCGAACTCAACTGGACGGTGATTCCCCGCGTCGACACCCCAACGAAAAGGGCCGGAGCGTTTCCACCCCGGCCCTCTGTTTTTCGCGCGTGAGACGTTTACGCCGCAGTCAATTCCGCAACGTCGATCTTCAGCCCCGGCCCCATTGTCGAGCTGAGAGCGGCTTTCCGCAAATATTTTCCCTTGGCGCCTGATGGCTTGGCCTTGACCACCGCATCGACCAGCGCATCAAAGTTGGCGCGAAGATCAGCGGCAGGAAAGCTTGCTTTACCAATGCCTGAATGGATGATCCCGGCCTTTTCGACGCGGTATTCGATCTGGCCACCCTTGGCAGCCTTCACGGCTTCACCCACATTTGGCGTAACCGTGCCGAGCTTCGGGTTTGGCATCAGACCTTTGGGGCCGAGCACCTTACCAAGGCGACCAACGAGGCCCATCATGTCTGGCGTCGCGATGCAGCGATCAAAGTCGATCTTGCCGGACTGGCAGATTTCGAGAAGATCTTCCGCGCCAACGATGTCAGCACCCGCCGCACGGGCTTCGTCGGCCTTGTCACCGCGCGCAAATACGCCAACCCGAACCGTCTTGCCGGTGCCCTTTGGCAACGTGACCACGCCGCGGACCATCTGATCAGCATGGCGAGGATCAACACCGAGTGCCAGCGCGATTTCGATGGTTTCATCAAACTTCGACGTCGCGTTCGACTTGGCGAGCGCAATCGCTTCGTCAATGCCGTGGAGCTTTTCGCGGTCTACCGTGATTGCTTTTGCTTTTTTGCTTCTGAATGTCATCGGATCAACCCTCCACAACTTCGAGGCCCATCGCGCGGGCAGACCCGGCGATGATCTTGGTGGCGGCGTCAATGTCATTCGCATTGAGATCGGCCATTTTGATCTGGGCAATTTCAGCGAGCTGAGACATTTTGATCGTTCCAGCAGCAATCTTGCCGGGCTCTTTCGAACCTGCTTTCAAGTTGAGCGCCTTCTTGATCAGGAACGTGGCCGGCGGCGATTTCGTGATGAAGCTAAAGCTCTTATCCGCATAGACCGTGATGATCGTAGGGATCGGCATATTCTTTTCAAGCTCGGTCGTCGCCGCGTTGAAAGCCTTGCAGAATTCCATGATGTTCACACCGCGTTGGCCCAATGCGGGGCCGATTGGCGGGGAGGGATTGGCGGCGCCCGCAGGCACCTGGAGCTTGATATAGCCCGTAATCTTTTTTGCCATTATACTCACTCTGTATGGGGGCGCTGCTGGAAGGCATTGCCCGGTTCAAGTTTAGCGGTTCAAACGGCCTGGGAGCCTCCCGCACGAAGTCCACCAAAGTGGTCGGCGCCGCCCCTAACGCAAAAGGTGCCGCAGGGGAAGGGGTTTGTGGGGATAAATTACGGTGAAATTACGGAATTACGGTGGCAGCGAAATTACGCAACGTCACCGATATCCGTGTTGCCATTCACCCGGACGGAGCCCGGCCACCGTCCAGTCACCGATGCTCCAGCGCACCAGCCTGAGCGTGGGGTGGCCGATGGACGCGGTCATCCGGCGGACCTGACGGTTTCGCCCCTCGCGGATCGTGATGCGGAGCCAGCAATCCGGAACACTTTTGCGAAAACGGACCGGCGGGTCTCGGGGCCAAAGGGCGGGCTCGGCGATCCGTTGGACTTGAGCGGGTCGGGTCATCCCGTCTTTGAGCACCACGCCTTGCCGCAGCTGATCGAGGGCGGCCTCCTGCGCGTCTCCCTCAACCTGAACGAGATAGGTTTTTGGCATTTTATATTTTGGGTCCGCGATCCGCGCCTGCAGCTTTCCGTCACTGGTGAGGA
>JBJOLA010000072.1:0-9873 GCA_046045815.1 Pseudomonadota bacterium | reverse complement strand
ATCTGGGCGACGTGCGGCGACGAAAACTGTCGCACCAGCGCCGACCAGAGCCCGCACGGTTTCCTTTCCCAACCCGGAATAGCCGCCGGTGACGAGTGCCACCTTTCCCGTCAGGTCGATCCCGGCGACAACCTCTTGCGCGGTTGAACGGTAGCCAAAGGGGGAATTGATCGGGGCTTGGTTGGTCATGATCGGGCCTTCTATCGTCGGGAGCGCCCCAAGATATGCGCGCCCCATACGGTGCTGGCAACTAATAGCGCACCGACCGCTTGGTGGAGCACGGCGACAACGATGTTAACGCCGCTCAACACCGCCATGACACCAAGGATGATCTGAACACCGAAGGCACTGTGGATGGCAATTGAGGTGCCCCGTTCTCCCGCAGCCTTCACCCGGCGCGCCAACAGAACGAGCGCGGCGACTGCGATCCATGCCCACCAGCGGTGGATGAAGTGGATCAGGAAGGGGTCCGACGTCAACGTCATCCAGAGCGTCCCGTGGTTCTCAATTCCCTCTGGTACGAATTGGCCGTTCATCAGCGGCCATGTGTTTGAGACATGCCCCGCGCGCAGGCCAGCTGTGATCGCGCCGAAGAATATCTGGAGGAAGAGGATAGTGAGCACCGCCGCCGGAAAAAATCGCAGGTGGGCAGGCACAGCGCGCGAATGGCGAGCGATCTGCTTGAGATCCAGCGCCGTCCACAGTAGCGCGCTGAGCAGGAACAAAGCCATCGTCAGGTGCGCCGCGAGCATGGCAGGCTGAACATTCACGCGGCTGGTGAGGCCGCTCGCAACCATCAGCCAACCGATCCCTCCTTGGGCCCCGCCGAGCACGAACAGGAGCAGCAGGCGCCATGTGAAGCCTTTGGGGATCGCGCGGCGGATAAGGAAGTAGAGGAACGGCAGCGCAAATGCGGCGCCCATGATCCGTCCCATTAGCCGGTGAAAATATTCCCAGAAGAATATGTGTTTGAACGCGGCAAGGTCCATCCCCGCATTCATCAGCACAAATTGTGAGCTATGCTTATATTTGTCGAACGCCGCCGCCCAATCCGCCGCGCTGAGCGGTGGGATCGCGCCGGTCAACGGTTTCCATTCGGTGATCGACAGGCCCGATTCGGTGAGCCGGGTGATGCCGCCGATAACGACCATCGCAAAGACGAGGGCGGCGACGATGAAGAGCCAATTGGCGACTGCGTTTGGACGTGGTTTCATGACCCGCGCCTATGCGCCGAGCGCCACCGACCTTCAATATATTTCATATGTTATGTTGTAACTTACGGAAAGAAGTGCCATTATATCATTGCAACAAAGGAATCGCTTGTGTTTGGTATCGCTCTGCGTCGGGGAAATCTCGACCGATTGGCCATTGGCCTATCGGGGCTTTGCCTTGCGCATTGTTTGGCGACAGCTGTTTTTGTGGCCTTTCTTGCAACAGCGGGCAGCGTGTTGCTCAATCCTGCGATCCACGAAATCGGGCTCACCTTTGCGATCATCCTTGGGGCCATTGCGCTGGGCCAAGGCGTGCGGCGTCATGGCTATGCAATGCCGGTGTGGGTGGGTTCGCTCGGCCTCGGCATGATGGCAGGCGCGATGACATTGCCGCATGATGGCGGCGAAGTTGTCTATACAATCCTCGGCGTGATGGTGCTTGCGCTCGGCCATGATCTCAATCGACGCGCGATAAGCTAAACTTGCGCTAACATAGCATCGCGCCTAGATTTGGCGGATGACAGAACACGCACATCATCATCATCACGGCGAAACCTTGGCAGAGGCTGCGCGTATGGCGCTGCTCCGGTCTGGGGAACAATGGACTGACATGCGATCGAGCATTTTTGACACGCTCGCCAGCTTTGAAAAACCCGCTTCTGCCTATGACATCGCCGACGCGGTTTCAAAGGCGCGCGGCAAGCGGGTGGCGGCGAACAGTGTTTATCGTATCCTCGATCTCTTCGTGGCCAAGAACCTCGCGCTGCGGGTCGAAAGCGCCAATGCTTACCTCGCCAATGCCCACCCGGACTGCGTGCATGACTGCATCTTTCTGGTGTGTGACACCTGCGGACAAACGACGCATATCGACGATGATCATCTCGCAGAAGGTGTACGCAAAGCGGCAACCAAGGCGGGCTTCAACCCGGTTCGTCCGGTGATTGAGGTGCGTGGCACTTGCGCGGATTGCGGTTGAGGCGATTAGGCCGTAAACCCCCGATCATGTCAGTCCCCTCTGAAACGCCGCTGCTCGACACGATCCAATTTCCCGCAGATTTGCGCACGTTGGAACAGTCGCAGCTCCGCCAGTTCGCCGATGAACTCCGCAGCGAAGTCATTTCGGCGGTTTCGGTGACGGGCGGCCACCTTGGGGCGGGGCTCGGTGTGGTCGAGCTGACGACCGCAATCCACTATGTCTTTAACACGCCCGAAGACCGGCTGGTGTGGGACGTGGGCCACCAATGCTATCCGCACAAGATCATCACCGGACGGCGGGACCGGATCCGCACCCTGCGCACCGGCGGCGGCCTCTCAGGCTTCACTAAGCGCACGGAGAGCGAATATGATCCGTTCGGCGCGGCGCACAGCTCCACCTCGATCAGCGCCGCCCTGGGCTTCGCTGTGGCCAATAAGCTGTCAGGGAAAGCCGGACGCGGGATCGCCGTGATTGGCGATGGCTCGATGTCGGCGGGCATGGCTTATGAGGCGATGAACAATGCCGCCCAAGCCGGCAACAAGCTGATCGTCATCCTCAACGATAATGACATGTCGATTGCGCCTCCGGTGGGCGGGCTTTCCGCCTATCTCGCGCGGCTTGTATCATCGCGGCCCTTCCTCGAACTGCGCGATCTCGCGCGGCGGATTTCGCGCAAGTTGCCTGAACCGCTCCACTATGCCGCTAAAAAGACTGATGAGTTCGCGCGCGGGATGGCGATGGGCGGAACGCTGTTTGAGGAGCTTGGCTTTTACTATGTCGGGCCAATTGATGGGCATAATCTTGAACATCTGATCCCGGTTCTTGAAAATGTCCGCGATGCAAACGAAGGCCCTTGTCTGATCCACGTTGTGACGAAGAAGGGCCACGGCTACGGCCCAGCCGAAGCGGCAGCGGACAAATATCACGGTGTCCAGAAATTCGACGTTATCACCGGTGAGCAGGCTAAGGCAGCGGCAGGCCCGCCATCCTACCAGAATGTGTTTGGCGCAACGCTCGCCAAACTTGCTGAAACTGACGACCGGATTGTCGCGATCACCGCCGCAATGCCGTCGGGCACGGGCGTGGATAAATTTGCTGCGGCGCACCCCACCCGCGCTTTCGATGTGGGCATCGCTGAACAACATGCCGTCACATTCGCGGCGGGATTAGCCGCGCAGGGTATGCGACCGTTCTGCGCCATCTATTCCACTTTCCTCCAGCGCGCCTATGATCAGGTGGTCCATGATGTCGCGATCCAGAACCTGCCGGTGCGCTTTGCGATTGACCGTGCCGGATTGGTCGGTGCGGACGGCAGCACCCACGCGGGATCGTTCGACGTGACCTATCTCTGCACGCTCCCCAATTTCGTGGTTATGGCACCGTCGGACGAGGCTGAGTTGGTCCATATGACCTACACCGCCGCATGCCACGATAGCGGCCCGATCGCGCTGCGTTATCCGCGCGGCAATGGTACAGGCATCGCGCTCCCTGAGGTGCCGATCCAGCTCGAAATCGGCAAAGGCCGCATCGTCCGTCAGGGCAAGAAGGTGGCGATCCTCTCGCTCGGCACGCGTCTGGAAGAGGCGCTCAAGGCCGCGGACCGATTGGAAGCCAAGGGGCTGAGCACCACGGTTGCCGATCTGCGATTTGCCAAGCCGCTCGACGGGGCGATGATCCGCAAACTGCTCACCACCCACGAGGTCGCGGTGACAGTTGAGGAAGCCAGTATTGGCGGCCTCGGCGCACACGTGCTGACACTTGCGAGTGACGAAGGCCTGATCGACGCGGGCCTCAAGCTCCGTACTCTCCGCCTGCCCGATGTTTTCCAAGAACATGACAAGCCTGAGAAGCAATATGCCGACGCGGGCCTTGACGCAGATGCCATCGTCGATTCAGTGCTGAAGGCGCTGCGGATCAATTCCGTCGGCGTGATCGAGGAAGTTCGGGCGTAGTTCCGTTTAACAAAAAATATGGATATATTAAAATGATCGAAGCCGAATGGTGGGACTATGACGACATGGATGAACTTGCCGAGGCCGTGGCGGGGGACGTGGCGTTCATCATTGAATCGGCGATAGACGCGCGGGGATCAGCCGTGATCGCGCTGGCGGGCGGAAAGACGCCGGGATCGATTCTCCGTAAGCTCGCCGAAGCGCCGCTCAACTGGAAGAAGGTCACGATCATCCCGACAGATGAGCGGATCGTCGCGCTTGATAATCCGCTGTCCAACGTGGCGAAGCTGGCGAAGATTTTCCTCCCCAAAGGCGCCCGAGTGGTGCCGATCCTTTCTGACAAGGCCGATGATTATAAACTTGCTGGGAGTGCAGCCTCGTCGCGGATCAGCGATTTTCACTGGCCGCTTGATCTGGTCTGGCTGGGGATGGGGGAAGACGGTCATACCGCGTCAATTTTTGCGGGCCCTGATTTGGACGATGCTTTGAACGCGCCCAAGGAACAGAAGGCCGTGGGCGTGATGCCTGATCCGATGCCCGCCGACGCGCCAGTCGCCCGGGTGACGCTGACCCGCGCCTCCATTCAGGCGGCAAAGGTTGTGGTGATCGTGTTGACCGGCGACAAAAAGCGCGCGCTGCTTGAGGCCGCGATTGAAGCGGGCGACAGCTCTCCCTCACCGATTGGCCGGGTGCTTGCAGGGTTGGAGACGCCGGTCGATATCCACTGGTGCGCGGGTTAGGGCAGCAGCAAACTCGCATCGCCGTAACTGTAGAAGCGATAGTCTTTGGCAATCGCATGGGCATAAGCCGCCTGCATCCGTTCGCGCCCCATCAGCGCGCTGACCAGCATGAACAAGGTGGAGCGCGGCAGATGAAAATTGCTCATCAGCCCGTCGATGCCCTTGAACCGGTAACCCGGCGTGATGAAGATCGCCGTATCACCCTCGAACGGCTGGATCGTCCCGCCATCATCGCAGGCGCTTTCGATCAGGCGGAGTGAGGTGGTGCCCACCGCAACCAGCCGCCCGCCGCGCGCCCGGATTTCATTCATCCGCGCGGCGACATCGGCGTCAATCCGACCCCATTCGGCGTGCATTTTGTGATCGACACTGTCCTCCACCTTCACCGGCAGGAATGTTCCCGCGCCAACGTGGAGGGTCAACATCTCGTGGCAAATCCCCTTTGCCGCGAGCGCTGCCATGAGCGCGGGCGTGAAATGGAGCGCCGCTGTTGGGGCGGCCACCGCGCCGGGTTGATCAGCAAACATCGTCTGATAATCGGCAAGATCATGAGCGTCTGTAGGGCGTTTACCCGCAATATAGGGCGGCAACGGCATCGTCCCCGCGCGGCCGAGCAGCGCCTCAACCGGCTCGTCGCCCGCAAAGTTCAGCAGCCAGCTACCATCTTCGCCGCGCGCTGATGCGGTGGCGCTGACGCCTGCGCCAAAGTCGATCACGTCTCCCTCGTGCAGGCGCTTGCCGTTGCGGATGAAGGCGCGCCAGTGGCGGAGTCCTTCGCGCTTGTGGAGTGTCGCGCCGATCCGCGCTTCCCCGCGTTGGCCCTCCAGCTGGGCCGGGATCACCTTGGTATCGTTGAACACCAGACAGTCACCGGCGCGCAGCAGGGCGGGCAGATCGCTGACGCTATGATCGGCGATCGTTTCGCCGTCGAGCACCAGCATCCGCGCTGCATCACGCGGAACCGCTGGGCGGAGCGCGATCCGTTCGGGCGGCAGTTCAAAATCAAACAGGTCAACGCGCATCGGGGCAGATCAGAAGATTTTGATCTTCTTGCGCTTCTTCTTGACCGGCTTGGTCGGCATGGCGGGCGGCGTTACCGGCGCGCTCACCGCAGGCGCGGCCGCTTCTGGCGGCGGTATCACCAAAGTCTGGCGCGGCGCATTGGCACCGTCAGATTCGATCCAGGCTTTGAGGATGCGCGACGGCGATGCGGGCGGTTCGCCCCGTTCGATCAGGTCAACAAACTGCATGCCGCTGATCACCCGGCCGAACACGGTATATTTGCCGTCGAGCTTCATCGCGGGCAGGAAGCAGATGAAGAATTGGCTGTTTGCCGAGTTGGGATTGTCGGTCCGCGCCATCGAAACGCTGCCGCGCAGATGGGGGAGATCGTTAAATTCGGCTTTGAGGTCGGGCAGCGGCGAACCGCCTTCGCCGGTGCCCTTGGGATCGCCGGTTTGCGCCATGAAACCTTCGATCACCCGGTGGAACAGGATGCCATCATAAAATCCGGAGCGAGTGAGCGCCTTGATCCGCGTGACGTGGCCGGGGGCTTTGTCAGGTCGCAGGGCGATGAGGACTTCACCGCCTGTGGAGATTTGCAGATGGAGTATATTCTGAGGGTCGGGTGTCGGGTCCGAAACAACGGGAACTTGCGCCATTGCAGCGGCAGACATCAGGCCGATTGCCAACAAAACCATCTTGATCAAACGCATGGGTTCTCTCTCCAACATTCACGTTGTGATGGCATTGGCAGAATTTCGATGAATGGCAAATGACAAAGCTGCGTCTAGCCGCCAAACTGGCCTTTCAGCATCAGCAACGCAAGCGCAGCCTTTGCCGCTTCGCCGCCCTTGTCTTTCTGCGCAGGGTCGGCACGCTCCAGCGCCTGAGCTTCATTTTCAACGGTGAGGATGCCATTGCCAATCGCGATACCGTCCATCGTCAACGCCATGATCCCGCGCGCGCTTTCGCCAGCAACGATTTCAAAATGATAGGTCTCGCCGCGAATGACGACACCGATCGCGACATAGCCATCGTATCGTCCGCTCTCCGCCGCAATCGAGATTGCCCCCGGAATTTCGAGTGCACCGGGAACAGTGATGACGTCAGATTTATGCCCCTCGTCTTCCAGTGCAGCCTGCGCGCCCGCGATCAGCATGTCGTTGAGATGGTCATAGAAGCGGGCTTCGACGATGAGGAATTTGGCCATAGTCTATGCCTCCGGGATAGGCTGTTCGCCCACGATGTTGATGCCGTAGCCATCAAGGCCAACGACGTTGCGGTGGGCGTTTGTCAGCAGGGTCATATCGCGCACGCCGAGGTCTGCCAGGATTTGCGCGCCGATGCCGTATGTGCGGAGGTCCATCTGCGCCGGCTTTTCTCCGCCGATTTCTGCGGTCAGGGCGACGGCATCATTGGGCATCAGCAGCACGATCAGCCCGGCACCTGCCTTGCCAATCTCGCCCATCGCGCGCTGAAGGATGCGTTTGCGCTCACCCGCCTGGCCGAGCAAGTCATAGAAAATCGAAATGCTGTGCATCCGCACCAAGGTCGATTCGTCGGGGACGACCTTGCCCTTCTGGAGGACCACATTGACCGTGCCGTCGACCTTGTTGCGGTAAGTCATTGCCTTCCAATCACCGCCATAATCCGAGGTGAAGGCGCTTTCAGAAACTTTTTCAACCATGTGATCATGGCGCATCCGGTAAGCAATGAGATCGCGGATCGTGCCCATCTTGAGGTTGTGCATCCGCGCGAAGGAAACGAGATCATCCATCCGCGCCATCGTGCCGTCATCTTTCATGATCTCACAGATCACACCCGACGGATTGAGCCCGGCAAGGCGGCTGATATCGACCGCTGCTTCGGTATGGCCGGCGCGGACCAGCACGCCGCCATCGCGCGCGATCAACGGGAACACATGGCCCGGCGTGACGATATCATCCTTGCCCAGCGACGCATCAATCGCGACTGATACGGTGCGCGCGCGGTCAGCAGCCGAGATGCCCGTGGTAACACCCGTCCGCGCTTCAATCGACGTTGTGAAGGCGGTTTCGTGGCGAGTGCCATTGGCGCGACTCATCAGTTCTAGCCCGAGTGCATCGACGCGCGATTTCGGGAGCGTCAGGCAGATCAGGCCGCGCCCGTGGGTCGCCATGAAATTGATGGCATCCGGCGTGGCCATTTGCGCCGGGATGATCAGATCGCCCTCATTCTCCCGATCCTCATCATCAACGAGGATGAACATCCGGCCATTGCGCGCTTCCTCAATAATCTCCTCGATGGGCACGAGTGCCGGCGAATCGTCATTGGTGAAGATGAAACGCTCCAGCTTCCCGAGGGTGTCGGCGGTGGGGTTCCAGTCTGGCTCCTCCAGATCGCGCAAGGTGTTGGCATGAAGGCCCGCCGCACGGGCGAGTCCAGATCGCGACATGCCACCGTTGGTGACGAGGTTGCGGACTTTTTCGATCAGGTTTGTGCTCATGGAGGAGGATAATCACATTGTAGTGTGATCGTCAAGGGAAAGATTCACATTGAATGTTATCATGCTTTGACTGGTGGTTCAGCATAGGATGCCATCGCCGCGATGAGGGCATCAGGTGCAGTGATCATCTGGCGGTAGGCTGCGTCCGGATAAGCCATATGCGGCTGTGCGGGGTCATACGGCGGCTGCGCGACGGCACCGCCTTCCCCCGCATAATCATCAGGAGCAGCATAAAGTGCCGCTTCATCCGCGCTGATCCCCGCCTTGGCGAGCGTTCCCGGATCGATCCAGCGCTTGGGATCAATCGCCGCGTCCGAACAGGCCACCTCCAATGTCAATTGATCCGGCCCTGCGAAATAGATGGACTGACACATGCCGTGATCAAGCGGGCCGATGACGGTGACGCCTTTGGTCCGGATCCGGTCCCGCATGTTGAGCAAGTCCGTGGGCGAATCCACCTTGAACGCCAGATGCTGCATCGTGCCGGGTGCGGATTTGCCAGCACCAGTGCCCGCATGGGTGATGCCAAGTTCAATCGGTATGTCGGCTGTTCCCTCAATCTGGACAACGGAGAAACTGGTATGATCGTCCAGATGGAGGAACGCATGAAGCCCGCCGGGCACGCCGTGCATGTCAAAAATCGCCACCAAGCGGCAGCCGAGCACGTCGGAAAAGAAGGCGATGTGTTTTTTGATGTCCGCCGCCATAATCGCGATATGGTGAATGCCGTTGGGCTTGATCATTGCCTTGCTCCTTGCCCTTTGCAACCTAGCCAGCAGTGTGCATAAGTCAAAGCATGGCTGATATCATCCGCGAACCTTATGCTGTCGTCTATAAGGAGGCATCCGCATTCAAGGATGTTTACGGCGGCACGGGAGGGATCGTCTTCACTGAAAATATGCGGATCACCCGTGCGGGCACATCGTCCAAGCGGGCCATCGTCTTCACCCATCCCATCGGCGGCGGCGCGTTTCTGCCGCTGGTGACGGCGCTCGCTCATGCGGGCCATCATGTGATCTATTGCAACCCGCGTTACAGGGGCAATGATACTGCGCTGATCATGGAGAAGTGCATCGCCGATCTCGGGGCCTGCCTGAAGGATGCACGCACACGGTTCGGCTATGAGAGTTTCATCCTCGGCGGCTGGTCTGGCGGGGGATCCATGTCGCTCTTCTATCAGGATCAGGCAGAGAACCCCACGATCACCCATTTGCCCTCTGGCGAGGCTTATGATCTGACCGCGATGGGCCTGCCCCCGGTCGATGGCATCATGCTGCTCGCGGCGCATATCAGCCGGGCGGTGACGCTGACCGAATGGATAGACCCGTCGATCCTTGATGAGACCAAACCGTTTGACCGCGATCCTTCCTTGAACATTTACGACCCTGCCAATTCAGATCAACCGCCCTATTCAGATGCCTTCGTCGACCGGTTCCGCGCCGCCCAGATTGCCCGCAACCGGCGGATCACAATGTGGGCGCAGCAGCAGCTTGTCGCCCTCAGCCCC
>JBJOLA010000159.1:0-9615 GCA_046045815.1 Pseudomonadota bacterium | reverse complement strand
CCTGCGGGCGCGTTGACGGCGATCGAAATGCGCACATCGCGCGCGCCGCCACCTGCCCCGGTGGCAACAGAGCCGCTGGAAGTGGGCACGAAAAGCTCCGGCCCGCGTTCCCCCACCAGATAGGGACGGCCCGGTGAAACCGGACCACCAGTGGCGCGCCCCGGTGCACCGAGCACCGATCCCAATATTTGCGTGCCGAGATTGAGCAGGCCGCCGCCCTCCCCCCAGCGCCGGACTTGGACAGGATCGCGTCCAAACCGGATTTGATCGCCGCGCTCGCGATATCAGCGAGCACCGACAGTGCGACACGTTTCAGATCTTCAAAGCCGAGCTTGCCCGTGCGGATCGCGCGCACCAAAGTCCCTTCAATCGCCGCACCCGCCCGGTCCACGCCGCTGGCGAGTGGTCCTTCCAGCTGCCCGCGCATGTCGCTCACGTCGCGCGCAAAACCCTGGGTATCGGCACGGACCGAAACGACCAGCCGTTCAATTTCCTCATTCATCGGGAAAAACCTCCTTCAATCGGGTGATCGTATTGGCATCTGCCGCGCCTTCGTCAGCCGGCGCGAGCGCGGTGAGAATGGTCGCCAGCTCCGCCGGCGTGGCACCCCAAAACTCACAGGGACGCCAGCCGAGCAGCGCGCCCGCCAGACCGGCGAGCCGCGCCGCGCCCGCGCCAAACATCAGCGGCCTTGCAGGATCTGCGACAGCAACACGCGGAGCGCAGGCGTCGCGGCGGCAAGCCCGCCCGCCATCACTTTGTCGCCAAGATCGGTGCGCAAGATGCCGGTGCGGTCGGCCAGACAGTGCCAGAATAAAGCCACCATTTCCGATAGCTTTAGCTCCCCCGCCGCCGCCCGTTCGACGAGCGCGAACAGCGGGCCCAGCTCCTCCTCCGCCGCGACCAATGCGGTGAAGGACGGGCGGAGGATGTGGCCACAGATTTCGGCTTCACCCCGCGCCGGGTTTGCCGGAGGGGTCACAGTGACACCACCGCGCCGGAGCTTTCAAGCGCCAGCGTATAACTCCGCTCACCGTTGAAATCACCAGCATAGTCGAGCCGGGTGATCAGGAACTTCCCGCGCATCCGCTCACCGCTTTCAAAGCTAAGTTCGTAATCGTCGAGCGCGCCGGAAAGAGCACTGGCCTTGATCCGTGTTTCTGCGGCTGACCCGGTGAACACCCCGGCCCCGGCTGCGGAAACCGAGCGAACGCCCGCCCCGCCGAGCAGCTCGCGCCACCCGCCCGAGCCTTTGTTGGTGATCACTACCGGATCGCCGTTGATGCTAAGCTGCGTCGTCCGCAACCCCGCGATTGTTGTGTAAACCGGCGTCGCGGCACCGTCGCCCACCTTCAAGAGGAAGGCGCTACCTTTTTCTGCTGTCATGTTGATTTTCCTTTTTGTGTTGGACGATTTTCGAATGACCCCGCTTACCCTGAGTAGCGGGTGTAAGACCGACGCGAGCCACCCTAAACCGCAAGCACCCGAACCCGGTGATCGACCAGCCCCACCCAAGGCCCCGCGGCGCTGCGCACCGCCATGGACCTGAGGAAGATCAGGCTCACCAAACGCCAGCCCGGCACATCACGCGCGATGCTGGCCACGGCATTTTCGACAATGCCCATGATCCTGTGGAGCCGTGCCGCGCTGCTGCCGTCATCCCACACTGACAGGGCGAGGCGGATTTCCCGGCCGATCGCTGTCTTGGTGCTCCAGTCAATGGAAGGGCTTTCTCCAATCGTGATGTAAGGGAATGCGGCGCGCGGCGGCGGTCCGTCATAAATGCCGGTGATGAGCGGCGTCAGCGGCGCATGGCCCTTGAGCGCAGCCACCAGCGCCGCCTGCACGGCGGTCACGGCGTCACTCATCGCAGCACCGCCTTCGCCCACAAGCCGATGGTGCGCAGTCGGGCGTCGCTGATCAATCGCTGGCGAAGCCGCTTGCCAATAAGGGCGACGCCGTCATCTTGCGCCTCTACCGTCACACCGGGCGGCACTTCACCCTGCGCCGTATCAACGATATCGCGGATCACGCTCTTCACGGCGCGCGCACCAATTGCTGCCGCACGTTCTTTCAAACCATCAAGTTTCATCTTACTTCCTCCGTCATGAGTATCATTTGTCCCGGCGTGCGCGGATCACATTCGACCCCGCGGACCACCAGATATCGCGCGCGCCAGACCAGCCGGGTCAGGAGATCAATCCCCTCCCGCTTGCGCATCGTCACCCGCCAGCGCGGCAGCGCGGAAAGCGTATCCGCCGCCACCAGGTCAGCCGGGGTCACCGGGGTGACAGACGCCCAGACGCAGCCGTCATAAGCATAAAATCCAGTCGCGCTTGCGATGGCGTCTCGGCTGCTCAGCCGCCGTTCGATGCTCACCCGTTCGCGGAGCGAGCCTGCAAATTCAGACGTCACAGCGCCATCCTCCGCCACGGTCGCCACAGCGCGGCAACGGCAGCAGGCGGCCCGCCGTCACTGGCATCATCGCGGTAAGCATGCAGATGGCCCACGAGCCGGAGCACGCCCAGGCGCAACGGATCGGGCACCCCGCTCCAGTCAACAGATAGCCCGGCCTGCGCGCGCACATCGACCCGGCCCGCCGCACCAGGCTGCGTCACCCGCACCCAGCCGTCACCGTTTTCGTCGATATCCAGCGCATAAGCACCAACGGGCAGCAGGAAGGTCGAACCCTCCGCCGGTATGCCGGTGACGCTGGTGATCGACTGCACCGGAGTCACGTCGATCCGTTGCCAAGCCGCTGAAACCGGCATCCGGTCCACCGCATTTCGCCTGATCAGCAGCTGGCCGATAAAGCCTTCGCAGTGGCGGATCGCGGCGGAGAGCAAGACGGCAACCGCGCCGTCCTCCTCATTCTGATCAATCCGCAGATATGTTTTCGCCTCGTCCACCGCATCAGCGGGGACGGTCAGCGGGTCAATTGTGAGCATGATATTTTACCCTGTTGGTGGGGATTGGGGGAAAGGACTAAGGCCCGACGTAATAAGTGGCCGTTGCCCGCCAGAGGACGCCGGGGCTGGCGGGCAAGACAATCGTTGTCGCCGTCGCCTGGGCAGATGCCGCAAGCGCCACGGCATATTCCTCTCGCATCGTCACCATCGTGCCGAGCAATGCCCCGTCGAGCGGCAGTGTGAAGGCCAGCGCGCCGGGCAGGTTGGTTGTCGTCACCACCAGCGGCGTTGCCGACGCGGTGAGCGCTGCGGCGGCAAACCGCCCGATCACAAGGCCGGTGAGATAATGGCGTAACCCTGCGGTTGGCGCAGGCAGGGTCAGCGTCACCGCCGCACCTGAAATGCCGGTCGCGGTTTGAGCTTGGGAAGAGACCAGCCCCAGCATCATATCTTCAAACGGCGCGACGTCCGCCGCGAGGACAACCGTAGCAGCGCCCGATGTAAAGGCAGTGCAGCGCGCGCGCACCAACCGGAACGGCGCGCACTTGCCCGTCCACATCCCCGGCACAGCGCCGGTGATCGCCGTCACATAAGCAATCGCCACCTGATTGATCGCCCGCACCGGGATGGGCAGCCAATTCACGCCGTCGATGGACCCCGCAATTTCGAGCGTCAGGCTGAACGTGCCGCGCAGATCGACAGTGACGCTTGATGCGCCGTCCGCTGCCACGATCACCTCGCTATTCAGCGCGCCGATAGTGCCCGATCCGAACAATGTCTCACGGGGATGGAGGTTGCCCGCCACAAGGTCTTTTGAGATTTTAGCCATGTTAGTAAGTACTCCCAGAAAAAGTGGAAACCGGTTTTTCGGTTCGGGAGGACGCCCACATTAGAGCGCGCTCCAGTTGAGGTTGACCGGACCACTCGTTGGCTCGGCGAAGGTTGCGGTGATGAGGATTGCCCCGGCTGACGGCGCACCAGACAAGCTGGAAACGCTGAGCAGCTCGGGATCATTTTCATCAGTGTCACTGGCAGCGGCGAGGCTCAGGAAGATACGACTGGCAGACGTCACGCCCGCCGCCGTCACGCTCTGCTGCAGCTCGCTCTGCCCCGCCCCGCTCGGCATTGTGATCGTCACAAGTCCTGAAAGGCCGCCAGCGCCGGGGACACCTGCTGGCCCGATTGGCCCTGTTGGTCCTATTGGACCGGTGGGACCGGTTGCGCCCGTCACTCCTGCCGGTCCGGTCAGCCCGGTTGCACCTGTGAGACCCGTCGGCCCCGCTGGCCCGGTCGGACCTTGTGGCCCCGCTGGCCCGGTTCCCGTCGCTGTTCCCGGGATACCTTGCGGCCCGGCCGGCCCCGCAGGTCCCGGCGGTCCGATCAGCGTGGCAATCGGTATCTGCGGCACCGCGAGTGCAGAACGGGCGAGGCTGCCATCGGGGCCGCGCCACCGCGTCACAATCGGCGGATCGGGTTGCCGCCACAGCAGCGCGATCATGATGTCACCGCATCACGAATGCGCAGCGCAACGGCTTCGCTGATCACCACCCCGCCCGCAACCTCCAGCCGCGCATCCGCAAGATAAGACCCTGCCCCCAGCGTCGCAGAAATTGCCGCCGGAATGATCAACGTCCAACCCGCCGGGATATCGACCGTGGCGACGCGGTTGGTGACGGTGAAACTGGCCGAGATTGGAGTTCCGGGCGGCACCGATGTCCGTCCTGGGGGCACAGCTTTTAACTGCGCGGTGATTGCCGAGACGGTGAGGGGGTCACCAGACACAGCATCAAGCGCGAGCGAGATCGTCTCGCCGCGTTGGAAGATATAGGGGGTCATAAATATGTCCTCGAAGGAAAACCCCCTCCCCACTTGCGGGGGAGGGGGAGAGATTTAGCGAGCCCGAAATTGGTGTTAAATCCGCTTATGGTGAGTAGCGGCTGAGTAGTGAGCGAAGTCGAACTATCGAAGACGCGTATCGAACCACGAACCGTCCTTCGACAGGAGCCTTCGACTTCGCTCAGTCTCTGCTCAGGATGAGCGGAGAGCTTTAGATCTTAAGCCACAGCAAACTTCATCAGCTTGATCGCTTCAGAATTGCTCACCGTCCCGCCGATCCGCTTGGTGGCGTAGAAGTTCACGAACGGCTTGTTGGTGAACGGATCGCGCAGAATGTTGGTCTCAGCCCGCTCGGCAATCAGGTAACCTGCCTGGAAATTACCAAAAGCAATCGACAGCGAGTTGGCCGCCACATCAGGCATATCCTCGCTCTCAATCACTGGATAGCCGAGCAGATTGGCCGCAGCCCCTGCCGTCAATCCGGGTGACCAGATGAACGCGCCGGTCGAGTCCTTGAACTTACGGATCTTGGCCAGCGTCGCCGCATTCATGATCCACACCGCACCCTGGCGGTAAGGCGCCCGCAGCGACTGGACGAGATCAACCAGCTTGTCCTGTGGGTTGGTCGCGATGAAATCACCCGCCAAACCAGACGGCACATATTGGAGCGTGCCAAAGGCGCGAACCGTGTCTCCGGTGGCAAGAGGCGCAGGCCCCGCAAGGAAACCCTTGGGCTTGTTCACGCCGTTGCCGTTGACGAATGCCGTGCCTTCCGCCTTGGCGAATTCGGTGGCGATTTCACCCGCCAGCCACGCCTCAACATCAAACAGCGCATCATCGAGCATTGCCTGGGTTGCCGAAGGATTGGCGTAAAGATCGCCCATCGGCGGCACGATTTCGTTGAAGATCGGCGTCGCCGTTTCAGGCCGCACCGCATTCTCTGCCGCCCAGCCAGAGATAACGCCGTTCTGCGTCACGAGCTTTCGGTATCCCGCCGTGCCGATCCGCACGACATTGGCGATGCTGCGGATCGGGGAGATTGCCTTGAGCGTCGCATCGATCACCGCGTCAATTTCACGCGGCAGCGCAAAGCCGCCGTCAGTTGTGGTCACCGCGTTAAAGCTCTTCAACTCATTGGCATTGCCCGCACGCAGATAGCCGTCGACAAAGGCAGTTTTGGCCGTGCTCACCTGTGTGTTCACGGACAATATCGGCCGTTCGATCGCCGCCGGAATTGCGGCAACTTCACTTTCAAACACCTCTTCCAGCGTATCTGCTTTCACTTCATAATCCATGCTCATTCTCCATCCTTGGTTTCAACAGCCAACACCCGCGCCAAGGGCTGCATCGGGTGAGACACTATGCTGACCTCAACGATTTCGAGATCAGTCAATTCACGATATGTTCCCTGCCGGGCCTTGCGGACGCGGTAGCCAAACGAAAGCCCCTGCCCCGGCTTCACCTCGGGCGCACCGGGGCCAAGCGAGGCAATCACCCGCAGCCCGCGCGCATCCTCGGACAGGCTGTCGATCTTTCCGATCCTCTGCTGCGCATCATGTTGCCACAGCACGGGCAGGCCCTGCTTGGTATGGCGCAGAAACGCCCCCTTACGCACAATATCCCCACCCTGATCTGGATGATCGAAAACAGCGGCATAACCGGCAAAACGCATAAATAATTCTCCTGAATAAATCCGCCCCCGTTGGGGGAGGGGAACCGCGAAGCGGTGGAGGGGGACCAACAGAATTGCGCGCGGGAGCGCGCTGCTGCTTTCGCAGCAACCTCTGTTTGGCCCCCCTCCGTCAGCCCAAGCGGGCTGCCACCTCCCCCGAAGGGCGAGGATCAAAACCTACTGACTCACCAACCCAGCCAGCCCCATCTTCACCGCAATCCCGATCAGCAATAGCGCGAGCATCCCGCGCACCACCCAATCGACGATTGCTTTGCGGGCAGATGATTTCGCATCGCGCCAGGCCGAAAGCAGCTCGCGCAGCTCGGCCATATCTTTGGCCGCAGAAGGATCATCCAGCCCCAGCCGCTTGAGCACAGCAGAAGCCCCGCTCTGCGACGCCTCCTCAATCAGCGCGCGCAGCGTAACAAGATCCGCCCCCCGCGCCTCCGCCTGAAGCGCGAGCTGCGTCAGCATGTTGGTATCGGTCATATCTGATGTCCAAAAAAAGGGCCGCTGGTAGCGGCCCGGTGTGGAAAATGCGGTGATCAAGAATTTCAGGTCACTTCTTCCAAATCTTGACCCGGCAAGAAGCCTGCCACTCGACCAATTCGATATCCACATCCAGAACCTCGGAAAGAATGATCTCATATTCGCCCGCTCCCCTGAAAAGCGGCTGATCAGTAAGATGCCGGAAATACTCCTTGGATGGAACATCCTCTTCGACGCGCTGGCTTTGCGGGTTGACATAAAAGCTCTTCGCTTTTCCCTGGCGCGCTGGATATTCGTCTGAACTCAGATACATCCAATCATTCTTGGGCGAAATGATTGCCAGCTGGCGATCCTTGTCTGTCGGTGGCGTGAACATGAGGAGCGAACGGCCATTCTGCTCCAGCACCTTACATGGCATATTCTCCGAATGATTGAGAACCTTCATGCCGTAGTTAGATTGCCATTTGATCGGCGGCGTTTGATTTACCGTTGGCGCTATGGCGGGCTGAGCCAGTGTAATATTAAGCTCCGAATGCGCTGGCCTAAATGGCCCGAATTGCCACATCACTATGCCGATGGCGATTGAAAGCACCGTTAAGGCGAAGGCCAAACGGCTCCCTCCTCGGTTCATTCTGATTACCTCCAACGCTTAGTGAAACTGGACATGGATATGCTCAGGTCGCGGTTCAGGGTGGAATTGTCCCCCTTGGCTGGCCGCCGCAGCCCGCAAATGCGCTTTGTCAGAAGCGGTATAGCCTTTTCCTTTGGTTCGAATGTCTATGGCTCGTCCGGTCATATGAAGTGAGATGTATGTCCCTTGCTGAACTTGCTTGTCAATGATTTGTCGCATCTGTGCAATTGTGGCGGCGGGAGCCTGCTTGGAATGCTGACCTGTGACATACACGTTATAAATCTGGGCTCTTGCGGTCTTATTTCGGTAATCATTTCCAAGGCTACCGCTTGAAAATTTGACATACATGGCGTTTGCTTGCTTGTGAGATGATCGCAAGCCGCTGATAACAGTGAACGATTTCCCTGTTTTTGCTGTAAATTGTTTCGCCATTTCGTTTACTTTTTCGTGAGTCTGAGGCGGGATTTCGACTCCCGGATCAGTGTGATAGTGCCGATATGGAATTGGCGGATCAAGCGGTATGTCGATGCTGCCGTTGCGATGTTGCCCAACGCCGGAGCCGAGATCAACCGTGACACTATCACTGAGATGTGCACGCCCACCGGCTCCAAACGTGAACTGCCCGTTCGAAGGATCATGATTTTGGTTGAACTTCAACTGTGTCGGATCGGTCACCTCCGCACCCCCCACCCCGTCATATCCCACCAGTGCCCGCTTTTCCTCCAGCGTCAGGAAATCTGCTGCGCTGACTTGGGCCCATAGCCGTTCCCGGTCCTCGGCCAGCGCACCGACTTGATCCATGTCAATCGTCAGCGCCAATTCGGGGAACCAGGTTCGCAACCCTTGGGCAATTGCGTTCAAAATCTTCCCCGCCAGCGGCAGAATCGCGAGCCGGAACAGCGCTTTGTTTGCCTCCCGGTAATTGGCGAAGGTTGCGTCTCCGGGCAGTCCCAGCAGCATCGGCGGCACCCCGAACGCCAGCGCAATATCGCGCGCTGCGGCGGATTTGAGGCCGATGAAATCCATGTCCGTCGGGGAAAGTGACATCGACTGCCATTTAAGCCCGCCCTCCAGCAGCATCGGCTTGCCGGCGTTCATCGCGCCGGAAAAGCTGGCCTCCATCTCGGTTTTCAATCGGTCAAACTGATCGCGTGAAAGCGTCGCGCCAGGATCACCGGGTTCATAAACCAAGGCGCCGGATGGCCGCGCGGCGTTATCGAGAAGCGCCTTGTTCCATTTGGTCGCCGCATTGTGGATCGCGATCGGGCCGGATGCCGCGCCAAGGCACCCCAGCCCATAATGATCGTCAAGCGGATGATTGGTGCGGATATGGATGATCTCCGCCACGGGAATGCGCACCGCGTCTGCCCCGCTGCGGTAAATGAAGCCCGACGGCCAGCCCCGCGCATCAGGCACCACACTCATCCGTTCAGGACGCAGCGCATAAAGCTCAGCCGGCTGGCCGTTGGGATCGCTCAGCAGCTGAACATAGCCATTGCCGTGGAGCAACAGCTGCATCGCCAGCGTTTCCATCAACGATTGCCCGCCAGACGTTGTCGCCACCAGCGCGACGGCAACCGGGTCCGTCGCCGAGACCGGCACCGAAGCCACCCCCTCCGCCACCAGCCGCACCGCCCGCTGCGCCACCGCATTGGTCAAATATAGCTCGCGCACCTGCCGCTCATAAGAGCGGGGCCATTCCCCCAGCACCGGCGCCGCAGACGCAAACGCTTGGCCAAAGCCCAAACCAAAAGAAGCCGGACGCGACACAGCGCGCCCGGCAGATTTCCTGCCGAAGATGTTCATTTTGATTGTCCTTACAGAGTTTCAGTCAGATCGGATTTTGCGCCGCGCGAAAAGGTTCAGAGGTCTATATTATCTAAGTGCCGTTCGGCTTCCCGCGCCAAGCTGGCCCGGGCAAATGATGATGATCGCTTCCGGGAGGAAGTCAGTTTCTCGGAACATCCTTCTTCTTCCGGCCTTTCAATATGTCGATCATTTCAAGGATCAGCTCGCGGCCCGCCAAGCCGTCCGCAGTCTCGTCCAACGGATCAGCTTTGAAATGCGCCTTCATTTGC
>JBJOLA010000333.1:0-2835 GCA_046045815.1 Pseudomonadota bacterium | reverse complement strand
GTCCCTGACGACATCAATAGTGCCTTGGGGCACGGATGCTATCGCATCCAATGTTTGCTGGATTCCAAATCAAGTTTGGAATGACGGTTGAGGCACAGCATTCACAAGGACGGATTGGGATTGATCGTGATCTGTGTTCATGAGGCGGGGTGCATGTCGACATGGAAGCGGGTCAGTGTAAGGGAGACGATCTTCCAGTCGCCACCTTCTTGCCGGTAGCGTTCATGATATTGGCCGTACCCGGTGATCGAAGCAACGCCGGGCACCGGCGACATGTCAGGTTTCCACACGACACGGTCCTGCATCGCCCACACGCCGTCGGCTGTGTCTGGCCCGGTTAGCGTGACTTCTGGGGTGTGAACTTGGTGGCTCGTCGCCGCGTGATCAACCGCATAGCGCACTTGGGCCAATATTGCCGCCACACCACTTAGCGGCGGATTGCCCGTATCCTGAGACACATCCATCACCGCATCTTCGGTGAACAATGCGGCAAAGCCGTCCCAATCTTTCGTATCCAGCGTCCGGCAATAGCGCGCCTTTACGGCTCGGATGGCCTCAATTGCCCAAAGCTCTTCCAATGTGCCCATGTTAGATCTCCTCTTAGCCAGAAGATTGCCGAGCCTCTCCCTATCGCCCCCTGCCTAGCGACAGGTTGATAGACGCCAAGCATCCCCGATGGCAGAGTGGAAAAAATGCATAACAAAAGGAGCCCTTGATGGCGCAGGATGCAGGTGCCCAGGCACTGTTTGACAAATTTGGCACCTATATCCTGCCGGGCCGCGCTGACGATCCGCGTCGAGGTATAGCGGAAGCGCTGGAGGCTGAACGCATCGGGCTGGGTGCGGTCTGGATCTCGGAACGCTTTGCCTTGAAAGAACCCGCTGTGTTGGCAGGGGCCGTCAGCGAGGCCACCAGTAAAATTCGCATCAATGCCACCTTTTATGCCACGATGCGTCACCCGATCGTGACAGCGAGCATTGCCAATATGATGCAGGCGATGAGTGGGGATCGGTTCAGCATCATGTTCGCGCGCGCTGTGCCGGCCTATATGAAAATGCTCGGCGCGCCTGCCATCACGATGGAACGCTTGGCCGACTGCATCTCGATCATGCACCGGCTATGGGACGGAGAAACGGTCGACTATGAAGGTGTGCTCGGCAAGTTCCCCATGCTGAAGCTTACCGACCGGCATGAGGGCAAAAAACCACCGATCATTTTCACCGCCATTGGCCCAAAATCGCTGGAGTTCGCGGGCTCCCATTGTGACGGGGTATTGCTGCATCCATTTGTGTCGACGACTGGAGTCAGGAATAGCACCAAGATCGTTCGGGATTCGGCAGAAAAGGCAGGGCGTGATCCCATGTCGGTTCGTATCTACCACAATATCATCGTCGCGCCCGATCTGCCCAAGGATGAGGAAGACGCCGTAGTCCGTGGCCGCGCCATCACATATTTCGAGCTTCCCGGCTTTGGTGATTTGATCGTAGAAATCAATGAGTGGGATAAAGGCGTGCTTGATCAGATACGCGCGCATCCCAAGATTGCCAGCCTCAACGGCAAGCCTGCCGATCAGGCCTACACTCGCCAGGAACTCGTCGATGTCGGTCAGATATTGCCACAGCATTGGATCGATGACGGTGCGGCTGTCGGCACAGCGGCACAGTGTGCGGATCAGCTCATGGCCTATCTGGATGCAGGTGCGGATGAAATCCTGCTCCACGGGGCAGCGCCCAAGGATATGGGTCCGCTCACCACTGAACTGAAGCGCGCGCTGGCGGCAAAGGGTCTGTAACATGGCTCTCACAGCAACAGAGGTGCAGGCGCGGCTACGTGACTGGCTGGAAACAATGGTGGAGGGCTGGTCAAATGTCCGGCTGCGTCCGTTAGAAGTTTCGCTCGGTTCAGGATTTTCGGCGGAAATTTTTTTCGTCGAGATTGATTTTGATACCCCCGAAGGCCCTCAATCGCGCACATTAGTGGTACGGCGTCAGCCGACCGATTTTGAAGTGGTGCTGGGTTCCAGCCTTGCGCTGCAGGGGAATATGATGGCCGCGCTGGATAAGCTGAAGGTGACACCGGTGCCATCATGGGTTGGGATGGAGCTGGACCCCGCCGTCCTAGAGATGCCTTTCCTCGTGATGGGCCGCGTCGAGGGCCATTCGGCAACCCAGCGGCCCAATTACAACACAGAAGGCTGGCTTGCGGACATGAAGCCCACACTGCGCGGGGCTAGCTGGAAAAGCGCCATCGAAGCCTTTGCGCAAATGAGCAAGATCGATTGGCAGAAAGATGGCTTTTCCTTCCTTGCCAATAGCGATTGGGGTGCTCCCGGTCTGGATCAGTATCTTGGCCATCTTGAAGCCTGGTATCAAGGGTGCCGCAAAGATCGGGTGATGCCCTATGTTGATACGGCAATGGCCTATATCCGGGCGCATCAGCCAGAAGGGACGCCAGTCAATGTCCTGTGGGGAGATAGTACACCGTCCAACGTGATGTTCTCACCCGAAGGCAGTGTGAATGCACTGATCGACTGGGAATTGGCGGCGCTTGGGCCTAGTGAACTCGATCTGGCATGGTGGCTCTATTTCGATGATCTGTTCAGCCGCCGCTTTGGCGTTGCGCGCCTTGAAGGCTTGCCGACCCGCGACGAGAGCATCGCGATCTGGGAGGCTGCCGTCGGGCGCAAGGCGGAGCATCTCGATTATTATGATGTTGTCGTCGCACTCCGTATGGCGCTGGTGGTGGTCGGCGCTTTTGATCGGCAGGTCGGCATCGGCAACATTCCGCCGGAAAACAAGTCGCTCAACGCCAATTTCATGACGCTCTATCTGGCGG